>CAZOTX010000045.1:0-7876 GCA_964582835.1 uncultured Pseudomonadota bacterium
ACTTAGAAGATTTGGTTATTATTGCTCCAAGTGGAGAAAGATTACCTCTGGCTCAAGTGGCAGAATTAAAATATGGACAATCTTATAGTGCCATACGTCGTATCGATGGGAGACGAATTGTTAGTGTGAGAGCACTCGTAGATTCCGAAATTTCAAACACTGCTGAAATAGTTATGTCACTAAAAAAAGATCTGTTACCTGAAACCATAAGTCAATATCCTCAACTTCAATATTCTTTTGAAGGAGCTCGAAGAGCACAAACTAATACTATGGCTGGAGTAAAAAAAGGGGGGCTTGTGGCTTTAGTTTTGATATTCAGTTTACTTGCTCTGCAATTCAGAAGTTATTTCCAACCTTTTATTATCATGACAGCAATCCCGTTTGGAATGGTTGGAGCAGTTTTAGGTCACTTGTTGTTAGGTTACAATCTTAGTATAATAAGCGTTCTGGGAATTGTTGCTTTGACAGGTATTGTTGTTAATGACTCACTTATTTTAGTTGACTTTATAAATCGCAATCGTGAAAAAGGGAAAACAATAATGGACGCAGTACTTGAATCAGGTGTTCGTCGTTTCAGACCGATAGTACTAACAACACTAACGACTTTTTTTGGTTTAATGCCGATGATGTTTGAGACCTCAAGGCAGGCTCGCTTTCTTATTCCAATGGCTATAAGTCTTGCATTTGGAGTCTTATTTTCAACACTGATAATCCTATATTTGATTCCAGTGCTTTATACTATTCTCGAAGATTTCAAAGTTCTTGTAAGAAGTAATACAGAAAACATTAAAGTGAAGGCAGGAGTGATTTGATTAGTTTTTATTCCATTTATGCTTTCATCCTCAGTAAACTTGAATATAATTCACACATTAAATATTTTGTGCGCTACTAACTAATGTGAATTGACTTTTCAAAATTTGGTAGACCCCAATATTCAGGATTAAAGTCCGTTAAAGAAGAAAGAATTTGAGAAGCGTTTTTGTAGTGACTATGATCTATATTGGGATCAGGTACAACAACTACTGACATTCCTGCAGCAAGTGCAGCTTCAGTGCCGGTAGGAGCGTCCTCAAAAACAAGGCATTCTGCAGGATCAATACCGAGTCTTTTTGCTGCAAGGAGGAAAATATCAGGCGCAGGCTTACCTTCTTTCAATTCTGGGTCATCCCCTTTGACAATTTGCGTAAATTGCGAAAACCATTTTTTATGATTTTCAAATTTTGCATCAAAAATAGGTGAGGATGAGCTGGTTGCCAGTGCTTGTGGCATATTGCATTCGAAGAAATGAGTTGTTATCTCTTTTGCTCCAGGCAAGGCAGCAGTGTTTTTAAATTTTTCCAACAAAACGTCTTTTCTTGAATCAAGGTAATCTTGAGGTGTTATTGGTAAATCTAAACTCTCTACTATAATTTTTGCAGCCTGTATCGATCGGCGGCCGATAATTTTTTCCTTAAGGGACCAATCGAAAACTCGTCCGTATTTTCCTACAATTTGCTGGGTTACTTCAGTGTAAATACCCTCTGTATCAATGAGAAGACCGTCCATATCGTAGATCAAGCATGAAATTTTCTGCGACATTGTTTTGAGTTTTAAATGTAATTAATTTTACTAAGTTAGATCACGAAAAAGATTCTGAAATACCCTCTAAAAAAGTTCTGGCACATATTTTAACAAATCGACAGTATGTTTTTCCCCGTTACTTAATTTGTAACTCACAGTAGATTTATCTTCCCAAACTAGGTTCAGTCGATAATTTACGTCCTGAATTGGTAGGTTTACAATATGTTTAGAAACGATAAGATTTCGATTAATTACATGAAGCTTGAAGGTGTATAGCCTGGTTTTTATTTCCTGTCCGCCTGAATTTAAGCGAATGACGTCTTTTGAGTCTGATATATGATAAAATATGGCATGAGTAGGAGATGTAGTTACTCCGCCTCCAGTTCTAAGGTAAGGCAAAATTGGTTGAATATTATTGTTAAATATTCTAAAAATTCTTTTAAGTCCTGTAGTGTTGTTTGAATACTGGTAAAATTCTGGGTCAATTCTCCAAAAACGTGCATCTCTGTCTGCCTCAGCTTTAACAATGTTAAGACCCAATACTCCATTTTGATCTCGAAAGAGATAAACGTGGCTTTCAGTGTTTTTAATGTTGACAATTTTTAAAATTACACGTTGGGAATGAGAGTCTAATAGTTTTTTTTCGAGATAAATCCCATTGCCCATCCGGTTTTCAGGAAAGATTTGATATGGAGAAAGATCTATTACTCCTCTGTGAGTAGAATCTCTTAAAAAACTCTCAACGGCTCCAATTCCATTTGGGAGAGATATCCAAAAAATACCTAAAAAAAAATTAAAAAAATATTTTTTATAATTGGACATAGTTAGCTATCGTAGTCTCAAGTCTAAATTTACTAGGTGTTTTATAAATTAGATTCATTCAAAAGTTTTAGTTCTTTCATACCGGTATTTATCTCAAATCTTGATCTTTAGTCAAATTATTAAAAAGCTTTTAAGCATTATGCCAATTGGGTTATTAATTACTCGACTTAAAAAGAACAGGCAATAAAGTGTAATAAAAAATCAACAATCAAGGGAGTCTTTTCATATTTTCAAAATTTTCATTCAATAATACAATATCTTTTGTAGCACATAGATTATATCAAACTATTTCGCCGAAGCCAGTGAAATTTTTCCTGTTGAACTTGAGTCCTGTCCATGTCGATATTAGAATAATCATATCAAGCAGTTTGAAATGTTTAAAAATTTGCTCACACGAATTAAAAATTTTTCAAACATTCTTGGAAAACATCACTACCCAAATTGTCCTAATTCGTTCAAAGAGTATGAACCAGTTTTTCTAATTTACCTAAATTAGATGTGTTCACTCAGTTACCGTAGAGACACGCTTAAAAGCGTCACAAATTGTTAACATACAGGAAATTAAAAAAACTTTCGCATTAAGTAAATGAATTCTAATAAAACTTCAACTATTTCCTCCCTTACTTTTGTTATCGGAACCAGTGGGCATATTGATCATGGAAAAACATCTTTGATCAAGGCTCTTACAGGGGTTGACACAGACCGCTGGACAGAAGAAAAAAAGCGAGGGATAACCATTGATCTCGGTTTCGCCCATTATGAGGATCAACAAGGGAATCAAATGGCATTCGTAGATGTCCCAGGTCATGAAAAATATATACACAATATGCTGGCAGGTTTGGCAGGATTGGATGCGGTCTTACTTGTAGTAGCTGCAGATGAAGGTGTGATGCCTCAAACTCGAGAACATTTGAACATCTGTAATCTACTAAAAATCAAAACTGGGATGGTGATACTTACAAAAATTGATTTGGTGGAAGAAGAGGAAATGGTGGAACTATGTCAAGAGGAAGTGTCAGAATTACTGAAAGGAACTTTTCTTGAGGGAGCACCGATTTTAGCCATTTCCTCAGTTACGGGTGAAGGATTGGACGAGCTTCGGCAAACACTTTCAAAATTAATGAAAAAAATTCGGCCCCATGAAACAGAACAACCATTCAGGATGCATGTTGATCGTTCTTTTACGTTAAAGGGCTTCGGTACAGTTGTAACTGGAACTGTACTCAGTGGATCCGTGGGACAAGAAGAGAAAATACTGCAATATCCTCAAAGGAGGAGCATACGTATTCGTAGATTGCAGAACAACGGTCAAGAAGTTAAAGAGGTTTTTGCTGGACAGAGGGCCGCACTGAATCTAGCAGGAATGGCTAAAGAAGAAATTCATCGCGGTGACCAGTTGGCGCGTCCGAAATCATTACTGAATAGTTATTTACTTAACGTGACGTTGACCTTACTGGAAAACGTTTTTGCCTCCATTAAAAGTAGGGTCCGTGTCCGCGTTCATCTAGGCAGTAAAGAAGTTTTTGGTAGGATTGTTTTGTTGGAGTACGAATCTTTGTCTCCAGGGGAAACAGCCATTGCTCAATTACGTTTAGAAAAAATGGTAAGTAGTAGTTATGGAGACCGATTTATCGTCCGAAGTTTTTCACCAAAAATTACCATTGGTGGAGGAATGGTAATTGATCCTTTTCCCAGAAAATCAAGGATTATACTAGACGAACTTCCGAAAAGAATTAAACGTCTGCATGATGACGATGAAAATCTTCGTTCTGAAGAGGTGATATATTTGCAGTCTATTCAAGGCGTAGTTGAGTCAGAGTTTTTGGTTCGCTCAGGCCTTTCCAGAAGGCAATCGGCAAAAATTTTGCAACTTTTGCAAAGTCAGAAGAAAGTTCTTTGCGTAGGATCTTTATCCAGACGTTTTATACATGTTGAACATATTGTAAGAATTGGTAAATTTTTGAGCAAAGCGTTGGGACTGTATCACAAAAAATTCCCTGATCGCGAAGGAATGCCCCGTTCTGAACTTGGAGGCAAAATTTCATTGATTTTTTCTGACAAAGAGATAGAAAAATTACTAAAATATCTTGTGAAGGTTGGTTTTTTTACTCAAAATGATCAGAATTTTTCCTTAGCAGAACATCAGCCACACGTTTCAAAAATCTGGGAAGAAAGTCTTACTCGTTGTCTTGAATTGATTAAGTCTGGAGGGTTTCAACCTTTGCGTCGTACACATTTACTTCAGGAACTGGGTTTAAATGAAAAAGAGGGAATTACATTACTCAAATCTGCTGCACATTCAAGACGTATAATACGTGTTGCAGAGGACTTACACTATGTACCTGAGCAAATAACCACAATTTTAGAAAGTCTAAAGTTTTATTTTAGTGAAAATCCTAATATTACGGTAATCCAATTTAAAGAATTACTAAACATTTCTCGCAAACACGCAATTGATTTGCTAGAGTATTTTGACAGCCAACAACTTACAATTCGGGAAGATAATTATCGCATTCCAGCTAGGATTAAAGCTTTCAACGATTAAAATAAGCAAGCAACGTGTTTTTACATCAATTTTTAACATTCCAATTTTTAATTATTATTATACTGGGTTTGTCTAGCATTCAAACTTTTATTGTAACAGCTTATGCCCAAAGTGTTATTAGTGACGTCCAGTGGTTGGAGGAAAATTCAGATGTTTTCGGGAATCCGGACCTTAATTTACAAAATATTCCATTTGGGACGTCTGATTTGTCTTACCCTCTTGTATTTACACCTGAATCCTTACAAACACACTCTGAAACTGGGGAACAACATTTTTCCAAAGTTCCTAAAAAATCTATTCTGCCATCGATAGAACAGAATTATAAAATATCAAATCCCTCTGGTTCTTTTTTAAGCAGACTATTCCCTTGGTTTGGCAGCATAGAAAAATCTTCAACTGCTAAAATATATTCTACTTTAGAATTTCAAAGTACAGGAAATAAGTTAAGGTGGGCGGATTCTGGATATTCAAGAAAAAAAATGTTGGTGAATGATATTAAAAGGCTTCTAAAATCTGATCCCTTAGCGGCCAGCAAAATATTTGAAGGAATAGAGGATCTATTGGATATTGATGAGCGTACAGTGCTGAAAGTGCAACTGCTCTATTATTTGGGTGAATGGTACTCTGCAGAGCAGTTAGCAGAACTATTTTTGAGAGAACGTCAACAGAGTAAGGTGGCCCCTTTGGTTTTTTATTTTTTGAATAAATCACTTTTGTCTCAGCAAAAATCTCTTAATCAAAATTTAGTTTTAAGAAAACTTGCAGTAGAATCTCTAGAACCTAAATTTCGAAGTGAATTTTTGCTTATGCTTAGTGATGAAGCACTCATGAAAAACGATCTATTAACTGCTATTCAATTTCGGATTGATGAGCAGAGTGAAACAAATACTTTAAGTATTGCTAGGTTAGAAAAATTGGATGGTTTGTTAAAAAAAGTTCAGTCTATTGAAAAACTACAAATTTTATCAGAGAACAATAAGAATGTTAAATGGTTACAGGGAAAAATTTTCAAATTGGAACTGGAGCATTTGGCAAAATTTAAACGCTACCGTGATGCATTGATACTTTTAGAGCAAAGAATGGATTCTGCAAGTCTAATTGAAGATCATGAAGAGCTTGAATTATTGAAGCAAATACAGGTTCGATATACGAATGCTTTAAAAGTCAATCCTCGCCGAATTGGGGTGATTTTGCCTTTGAGCAGTTCCAGCCTAAAAGTTTCCAGATTGGCACAGGAAACGCTTGATGGTTTGTGGCTGGCTCTTCGATCCGAGGAATATCCTTTTGTTCCTCAAAACATGACTGGTGATGGCTCTTCACAAAAAATAGAAAAAACTGGCAAATCAGTAGAGATAGAAAGTGATATAGTTGAACCTTCGTCAAAAAAATTTGTAGATTCTTGGGAACTTGTAGTACGTGACTCACATTTGAATCCGGGAATTACCAAAAGCATGGTACGTGAATTGGTTGAGCTAGAAAAGGTGATTGCCATAATTGGACCTCTTGCACGGAAAACTTCGGAGGCAGCTGCAGAAGAAGCCGAGCGTTTACGGGTTCCCTTGATTTCACTTTCTTTGACAGAAAGCATTCCAGAACTTGGTGAATTTATTTTTCGTAATAATCATAGTTGGGAACAGGAAATCAAAGAATTGTTGGAATACGCAATGAGTGAGCTACAGGCTTGTCGTTTCCTGATACTTTATGCTAAAACTCGGGAAGGCCAACAAAAAATGAGACTTTTTTGGGATGCAGCAGTTATGAATGGATGTAAAGTGGTTGCAGTAGAAGGTTTTAAGGATGAAGATCAAAAAAGTCTCGTGAACGAATTTGATACTTTCACAGGTAAGATGAGACGTTTGAGCATAGAAGACAAAAAAATTTTGAAGGAACTTAAAGAAAAGGAAGTACCGATCCATAATTTTGATGCAATTTTTGTCGCTGTTGGTTCGGGTGGTGTAAAAAATTTGAGTCTTATCTTTCCATACAGTGAAGTGTATAAAATGAAAAAAACAATTTTTCTTGGAGATAGTGGGTGGAATGATTCAGGCCTGCCGTACGCTCTAGGTCTTAGAGGTGTGAGGAATCCGATATTTGTGGACAGCTTTTTCCTTGAAAGTAAAACACCTGCCATGCAACAACTTATAAGTCTACATGAACGGATTTTATACAGACACCAAAATTATATTGGTCCTACTGCATATACAGCTTTTGCGTATGATACTCTTATGATTTTACTGAAATTACTTAAAGAAAATAATAATAAAAATCATCATGATTTGCGTGTTGCTTTGTTAAATATGAAAATTTTTCCAGGTGTTACGGGCAATTTACACTTTGATGAAAAGGGTAAAGTTGATCGTGAAATGCATATACTGACTTTAAGGAGGGGAAAGATTGAGCCTTTGAATTAGATGCTTTGAAGTTGAAAACGATCAGACTGCAGTTTTTTCACCCTATTAAATAAGTTCAGACTATTTTACAAAAAGTGATTCAAGATCCTTAAATGGAACTTGTTCGGGCTTAACATTTTGCTGGGGCTCATCAGATTTTTCCCGGTTGCCTGCATCATCCAATGTATACTCTTGATTAGATGTATTGGGACTTCCAATCATCAAATCATCCTTTTTATTCTCCAGGTGCTTTTCAGGTCGGATTTCTGCTTGAAAATTACGTTTTGATTGAGCCTTTAAATGAAATTTTTGTTCTTCCATAGGCTCTTCAACCAAATCCGCAACCTGACGCAAACGATAGCTATATTGGCGCCCAACCTCTAATAGACGTCCACCGGGAACGCATTCTGGGCTGTCTTGGAATGTGCCAAAATCATCGACAATTACTGCGTGTTTTAAAGCTTCAGGCCCCAAGTAAACTAAAGTATAGGAGTTTTCAGGATCTGATGCTTCCTCTTCTTCCTGAGTTTCGAATTTTAACCATTTCATATTTACCCCC
>CAZOTX010000046.1:0-7836 GCA_964582835.1 uncultured Pseudomonadota bacterium
TGGGCATCAGCAAGTCCAAAAATCGACGGATAGAAACTGGAAAGCAATTATTTTTTAAAAACAGTGATTCGCTCCATGCTTTGCACATGCAAGCGATTATTTTTGTTTGATAATTGAAAAAAGATTAGATCCAATGAAACCACTAACTCACAGTCACATGCGCAGGGAATGTGAATTGTATTTTAGTCAATGTATGATTTTAAAAAAAATTGGTTACGAAGTTATTTTTTTCAATTAATTAAGGCGGGTTTTTGTGAAGAAAAAGGAAATAATATATATTTTTGATCTAGATGGGACCATTACAGCAAAAGAGACGCTTCCAGTTATTTCGAAGCATTTTAATGTAGGTCACAAAATACTTGAGTTAACAAAGGAGACAGTTGAGGGAAACATTCCATTTGTAGAAAGTTTCATAAAACGAGTTAATATTCTAGGTGCGCTGCCTGTGGCTGAAATAAACGACCTTTTATCTAAAGTTCCTTTGTTAGAACGGGTAGTTGATTTTATCCAAGACCACCAAGGTGAATGTGTTATTGCGACAGGTAACTTAAATGTATGGGTAGAAAAATTATGTAACAAGATTGGTTGTGAGTATTTTTGTTCTGATGGGCTCATAGAGAATAATCAGGTTGCTAAATTAACTCATATATTAAAAAAAGAAGATGTGGTTAATCATTTTAAAAGTCAAGATAAAACAGTTGTCTTTATTGGTGATGGTAATAATGATGTAACAGCTATGCAAATCGCTGATATATCTATTGCTTGCGGTATAGTCCACCAGCCAGCAAAGGGCACTCTAAATGCTGCAGATTATGTTGTTTATGATGAGCTAGCTTTGGTTAGGTTGTTGAATCAAATTTATAGCGAAAAAGATGGAAAATCTGTTGTGATTAGTTGTGCGGGTATCGGATCCCGTTTAGGCTTGGATTTGACTAAAGCATTAATTAAAATAGAGGGGAAGCCGCTAATTCACCACCAGCTTGATAGTTTCGAAAAGGTGGAGGATGTAAGGATCGTAGTTGGATTTCAATCAAAGGAAGTAATACAGACAGTCTTGGAAAAGAGAAAAGATGTAATTTTCGCTTTTAACCATGATTATTTCCATACCAAAACTGGTGCAAGTTTTTATCTAGGTGCTCGGCATGGTAAAAAATATGCGATTGCGTGGGATGGTGATTTATTGGTTCACCCAAAAGATGTCGAAAAATGTTTAAATTTTGATGGTGAATTTGTAGGGTGTAGTGACGTTGTTAGCGATGAGCCAGTTTTTGTTAAATTAAACTGCGATAATGAAGTTGTTTCATTTTCTAGGGAAAATGGGGACTTTGAGTGGGTCGGTCCTGCTTGCTTAGAGCGGCATAAAATTAAATTTGTATCAAATAATGTATTCAACCAGTTCGAAAACTTTCTACCAATGCCAATGTTAAAAACAGATGCAAGAGATATAGATACTTATGATGACTATTTAAGGGCTAAAATATTCGTAAAAAGTTGGTCACATGAGTAATCGTTTGGTTTTTGGTATTATTGGAGGTGCGGGGGTTGCTGCGACGAATAAGTTTAATCATTTATTAGAACAAAAAATTACTAAAGGAAACGCATCAAGAGATAGTCATCACCCCATAGTCATATCATATCAAGCCACTCAAGTGCCATCTAGAAGTATGTTTTTAGAAGGTCGAGGCAAAAGCTTTGTACCCGGGTATATTGAGATTTCGAATTATCTTAAAAATTCCGGGGCGACGATCTTATGCATGACTTGCAATACTGCCCATTATGCATTTGATGAAATACAATCATCGATAGGTATACCATTTATCAATCTCGTTAGAGAGGTCGTTAAGGCAGTAAAAAAAGATAAATATGGCACTGTTGGTATTATGGCCTCCAATGGATCAGTTCAATCAAATATTTATGACAAGTATTTTCAAAAAGAATATCCAGAAGCAAAAATAATATACCCTAGTGACGAAATGCAGTCAGAGGTAACAAGAGGGATTATAAATATTAAAAACATGAACAGGTTCAGCGGTTTGACTGACTCAGAAAGGCCTAAAGCCATTTTCAAAAATGTTTGTATGCATCTACAAGAAAGTGGAGCTGATGTTGTTGTCTCTGGATGCACTGATATTAGGGTTGATTTCTCTGGTAAAGACTGTGAGATAAGTCTCATAGACTCACTGGAAGTGTTGGTAGATGTGATCTTTAATATGCACAACAGGGATTTAGTATCGTATGAGTAAGAATAAGCAGAGTATTGAGTTTTATAAATCACTAGCTATGAATGTGACCGACGCGAAAATCCTTAAATTTTCCAATGATAATACGCATCATGATGTTGACTTTATTCGATCATTTTCAAAAAGAAATCAATCCTTGCTCGATCTTGGCAGCGGAACAGGCTTGATTATAAATAAGTTAACTAATGATTTTAAAGATATTACTGCAGTCGAACTATTTAAGGAATTTTCTGACTATATTAATGGCGACAATATACAAATTTATAATAAAAATTTGATAAATTTTTATATTAAAAAAAAGTTTGAAATTGCAACTATGTTTGGAACTGCACACTATTTTAATGAAAAAGAAAGTATAAATATTTATAAAAATATATTCTCCATGTTGTGCGATAATAGTGTCTTCATTTTAAAGAATCAATTTGGAGTTAAAGAAACAAAGACTGTGAGTGGATCTGAAGCATTAGGCAAAGAATATTTTGCTCAGTACAGATTTATCGACTATGAAATAAAGAGACTTAAGAGTGTTGGGTTTAAAAATATAGTTGCTCATGATATCTATCCAGCTAAAGAAAATAAATGGAAAGACACTCACTTCTATGCCCTAGTCTGTGAGAAATTTGTCTAATGAGTTTCGCTAAATATATTTTACGACTGATTAAATTTAAAATTTCTTTTTATGTATATGCTCCACTTTCTATAGTTAAGGGTCAATACATTGATAAAAATGGGTTAAGAATTTTAAAAGATATTTCGGATCTATTAGAGCTTGAAAAAATTAAGTATTGGCTTGATGGGGGCACGCTTTTGGGTGTGGTTAGAGATAATAAATTAATTGATGGCGATATTGACATTGATATTGGCATCCTAATTGAAGATGTCGAATTGCTATATTTATGCTTACTTAATAACCAATATAATATTTGTTACTTTTATGAAGATTCCAAAAGTAATAAATGTATTATTAGGGCAGAAAAGTATAATGTCGGAGTAGACTTTGAAATTTTCAAAAATAATAACAAGTGTTATTACCGTGACTCCCCACGCCCACCACCAAGAAATATCAAAAATGTAAATAGAAATAAACTTGCGGTATTAAGATATGAGTTTGACAATGACTTAATAGATAATTTATTGCCTATTAATTTCTTTGGTGTTCGATTGATGATCCCCAAAAATTATGACAGATATTTATCTGTTTATTACCCTAATTGGAGAGTTCGGGAGAAACTCAGAACCTATGCGCAAAAGAATTTTAGCCAGTCAGTATGGGAATATAAGCATCACAATAGTAGTGCTTTTTATAAGGAAGATGAATTTTTATATTTCTTCAACGTTTCGCCCTCGACGATCAAGCCTGGCGTCACTGACTTTATTAAGATGTTAAAAAATATTATCCTCTTTCGGGGACAAAAAGTATGCAGACTCAAGGAATGCAAGAGTAAACACTAACTTGGAGTGAAATTATCAAAGCTTTAATACTCGCAGGTGGTTTCGGTACGCGTCTTAGCGAAGAGACAAGCATCAGACCTAAACCGATGGTTAGTATTGGTGGTAAGCCAATACTATGGCACATTATGAAAACTTACTCTCATTATGGGATTAATGATTTTGTTATCTTATTGGGATACAAAGGGTATTTTATAAAAGAGTACTTTATAAACTACTATTTACATCAAAGTGACGTCACAATTGATATGGCTTCTGGGCATACGAAAGTTCATAACAACTCTAGTGAGCCATGGAAAGTTACCTTACTGGACACTGGTGTAAGTTCTATGACTGGCGCGAGAGTTAAAAAAGCTATGGACCATATTGGCAATGAAACTTTCCTACTCACTTACGGAGATGGTGTTGCTGACATTAATATTCATGAGACTTTGGATTTTCATCAAAGACATGGCAAGTTAATGACTATGACTTCAGCCCAACCTGATGGAAGGTTTGGAGCGTTGGATATTGGTATTGATGACAGAGTGCTAGAGTTTAAAGAAAAACCAAGAGGTGATGGGTCTTGGATTAATGTTGGGTATTTTATATGCCAACCAGAAGTCTTAGATTATATTAAAGATGGTGATGATGTGGTTTTTGAGCAGGAACCACTTATAAAACTTGCACGAGACGGTGAATTATATACCTATAAACATAATGGGTTTTGGATGCCGATGGACACGCTCCGGGATAAAATCAAACTGAATGAGCTCTGTGATAATAAAACAGCCCCTTGGATGGTTTGGAATGACCAATGATGTTTAAAAATATTTATAATGGAAAAAAAGTTTTGATTACAGGACACACTGGCTTTAAAGGCTCGTGGCTCTCAACTTGGCTTTTGCATCTGGGCGCTAACGTTATTGGGATTTCAAAAGACATTCCGACTAAACCTTCTATGTTCGAAGAGTTAGGCTTAGAAAATAATATACAGCATCACTCAGAAGATATTCGTAATTTTGATGCGCTCAATAAAATTATAAAACAAGAAAAACCTGAATTTATATTCCATCTTGCAGCCCAAGCAATTGTTTCCACTTCATACTCACGTCCAATAGAAACCATTACGTCAAACGTAATTGGTACAACTCATATATTAGAGTCGCTAAGATTAATTAATCATAAATGTACACTAATAGTTGTGACCAGCGACAAAGCATATGACAACGTTGAACAATTTTGGGGCTATAAAGAAAATGATAGCATGGGTGGTAAAGATATTTATAGCGGCTCAAAGGGTGCGGCAGAGTTAGTTATTAAATCCTACTATCATTCCTTTTTTAAGCTTCCAAGATCTAATGTGCGTTTGTCAGTTGCCCGAGCAGGAAATGTAATTGGCGGCGGTGACTGGGCAAAAGATAGGATAATAGTTGATACAATGGTTGCTTGGAGTAAAGGTGAAAAGGTTGAAATCCGCAGTCCTAATTCGACAAGACCGTGGCAACATGTTTTAGAACCATTGAGTGGTTATTTGAGCTTAGGGCAACAACTTCAAGCTGATATAAGTTTAAATGGAGAAGGTTTTAATTTTGGACCCCGTGCCGAACAAAATAGAACGGTGCAAGAATTACTGGAAGATTCTTGTAAACACTGGAATGTTAGGCCAGAAAATGCATTTGCAGTTAAGGGAAATAATCAATTTCAAGAATCGAGCTTATTGAAGCTGAATTGCGATAAGGCTTTAGCTCTTTTGAATTGGATCCCAAATCTAGAATATAATGAAACTATAAGATTTACCAACGAGTGGTACTATAGTTTTTATCAAAACATTGTAATGTCTGATAAAACTTTAAACCAAATTCAAGAGTATCAGAACTTTGCAAAGGCAAAAGAGTTAACATGGACGGAATAATTCTCACACCTCTAAAGAAAATACATCATCCGAAAGGAGACTTATTTCATGCAATGAAAGCTAGCGATGTTGGTTACGAAGGATTTGGTGAAGCCTATTTTTCTAATGTTTCTCATAATGAAATTAAGGGCTGGAAGCAACACACTGAAATGACATTAAATTTAATCGTCGTCATAGGTGAAATAAGATTTGTTATTTATGATGGGAAAACGTTCTTTAATGTGACACTGTCAATTAATAATTACCAGCGTCTATCTGTTGCTCCCGGTTTGTGGGTCGCGTTTAAGGGACTAAGCACAAGCAATATGCTTCTAAATTTGGCTAGTATTGAGCATACGCCTAGCGAGAGTAATAACATGGCACTTGATGGATTTGATTATGATTGGAGCAAAGAATAAAAGAAATGTGGCTGATATAAATTATGAATAATAATCTACTGGTTGTGGGAGGCACTGGTTTTATAGGGTCAAGCATAACAGAAGAGGCTCTAAAGCAGGGCTATAATGTTACAGTGGTTTCAAAAGGGCATGTTCCTTCGGAAAAACAAACGAAACGTGTTACATATATTTCAGTTGATATTGCAAATAAAAATGATTTATCAATTGAGCTTGATAAAAACAACTTCAATTATGTTATAAACTTAGCTGGATATGTAGATCATTCTGATTATTTTGATGGTGGCGAAGAGGTTGTAAATGTACATTTAGACGGCACTCTCAATCTAATAAGCTGTATTAATAAAAAACATTTAATTAAATATGTTCAAATTGGTAGTAGTGATGAGTATGGCGATAATGCTTCTCCTCAAAATGAAGCGCAAAGAGAGTTGCCAATCTCTCCTTATTCTTTTGCTAAAACAGCTGCAACCCATTTTTTGCAGATGCTGTATCGAACAGAAGGATTGCCTATAGTAGTAATTCGACCGTTTCTTGTATATGGACCAGGACAAAATAATAGTAGGTTTATTCCTCAAGTAATAAAGGGCTGTATATCAAATGAAGAGTTCCCAGTTTCAAAAGGTGAGCAGCTAAGAGATTTTTGCTATATTACTGATTTTGTTGATGCCGTTTTTCTAATTCTAAAGAATGAAAAAACAAATGGAAATGTGATTAATATAGCTTCAGGAAATCCTGTAATGATCAAGGATGTTATTAATAAGATTGTATTGCATGTGGGTTTTGGGATACCTAAATTTGATGAAATAAAATATAGAAAAAATGAAAACATGAAACTCTATGCCGATATCACAAAAGCCCGTGTCATATTGGGGTGGCAGCCTAAAGTGAATTTGGACTCAGGGCTAAAGAAAACTATTAACTGGATTAATAATCTTGAGTAGTATGTGATCCGTTGGGTAAACGTAATTAAGCTCATCACCGATATATATCAAGCTTTCATAAGTTTACGTATAATCTCCCAGAGCTTGTTGTTAGCGCCGATTAAAAATTGACTGATGTTAAGAAATGGGGGGATTAAAAAAACAAGCTTCTGAAAATCAAGAAATTTTTGGGTTGTAAGAATGATTGACAAACTTAGGGGCTACTGGCCCTGTTAGTAAAATAAAAAGTAGACGAATAAATATGGCTTTTTCATTTAATAGATCAACTGTTTTATACATCATTTTACTAATCACTCCATTTATTAACATTATAAACCATAATGTTTCTTCAAAACCGATTGCTATTATATTAGGTGCTCTTTTTCTTATAAGCTTGATAGGTTTAAAAAGAGTACATAATTATAAGGAATATTATTTTTTTATAATTTTAATCCTATACGCTTTTTTCATATATCTTCTTATAGTATCGTCATACAGAGTAGGCACTTTATACATCATTTTCTTCTTTACTGCTCCTGCATTCATGTACTTATACTACTCTTCCGTATTTGACTTAAATTATTTTATAAAAAAATATTATCAACAATTACTAAAATATTACATAATCATAATTTTCCTATCAATTGCTTGCGACTCAGTTATTTTATATGTGATAAAAGATGTAAGTTTGCAGTTGATGTATGATAAAGAAGCGCTTTCATATCATACTAGACCACACGGGATAACAGGAAATGCGACTGTAAATTCAGTCCTGATTGTTTTCTTTTATTCACTTTTGTTATCTACAAAAGCCAATAATAAAGGTTTTTATTTTGGCTTAATTTCCATTAGCGTATTGTTACAAGGCAGTGGCCTTGGTTTTTTGGTCTATGGAGCCTTATTTTTTTTTATTGTAAGGCGAAAAAGGAATGGAA
>CAZOTX010000047.1:0-7662 GCA_964582835.1 uncultured Pseudomonadota bacterium
CTGCCAGTGGGAATTTGTGTATTAAACACCCTTGGCCTGGTCAAATGCGTACGGTTTATGGTGATCATGAGAGATTTTTCAAAACATATTTCAGTACCTACAAAGGTCTCTACTTTACCGGTGATGGCTGTAGACGAGACGAAGATGGTTATTATTGGATTACCGGACGAGTAGATGACGTTCTGAATGTTTCTGGACACCGCATGGGAACAGCAGAACTTGAATCAGCAGTGGTGCTCCACGAAAATGTTGCTGAAGCTGCAATTGTAGGTTTCCCACATGAAATTAAGGGACAGGGAATTTACGCTTATGTAACTTTAAATACTGGGGTTAATCCCAATGAAAATTTAAGAAAAGAATTGATACAGCTGGTGAGAAAAGAAATTGGTCCAATTGCAACTTTTGATGTAATTCAATGGGCTCCTGGTCTTCCTAAAACACGTTCAGGAAAAATAATGCGCCGCATTTTGCGAAAAATTGCCGAAAATGATATGGATAGCATTGGGGACACTTCAACATTGGCTGATCCATCTGTAGTAGAAGATTTAATTGCTAACAGACAAAATTGATGAAATTTTTTCATTGTTTTATCTAAAAACTGTTGAATCGTTTTCTTATTCAACAGTCTCGATTTACTCGTGGAAAAAATTAAATGAAACAAGTTAATTGTTAAAATATAGTTCTAAATTTCTCAAAAATTTTGGAGACTTTACAAGAGTAATTCAATTTACTATTAAAAAGCAGTATCAAAGGGAGTAAAATCAACTAAACCTAAAGATTAACAATTGCATTTGTTCCATACTATAAGGAGCAATCTTAGTCTCAAAACAAAATAAAATGCACCCTGGACCTAAAAACAGTATTACAGACGTGTCTGGAATTAAGGTTGGACATGCACAAGACATGAAATTGATTAGTGGAACTACAGTTGTAATGCCAGATGTAGCTACTGTCGCAGCAGTGGACTGTCGCGGGGGTGCTCCAGGAACTCGTGAAACAGATGCACTGCATCCTGAAAATATGTTAGAAGAGGTTGATGCAATTGTACTCAGTGGGGGTTCTGCGATGGGATTGGATGCAGCAAGCGGTGTAGCAGCCTGGTTAAAATCAGCAGGACGTGGATTTGCTGTTGCGACTGGTATCAAAGTCCCAGTAGTTCCGTCCGCAATTCTTTTTGATTTAATTAACGGAGGCGATAAATCCAGAATGGATGAGCACACTTATTTCGAATTTGGTAAAATTGCTGCAGAAAGTGCCGACTGCGAATGTCCACAGGGGAATGTTGGTGCAGGCACTGGAGCAAGTGCAGGATCCCTAAAAGGTGGAATAGGTACTGCATCATTGCAGCAAAAAAATGGAATACGTACAGAAATTTCCGAAAGTGAAAACTATGGATTCATGGTTGGTGCCCTTGCCGCAGCAAATCCATCAGGCTCCGTGACACTTCCAGGGCTAGACGATTTTTGGGCTTGGCCATTTGAACAAAATGCTGAATTTGGTGGGCGTGGTGCTCCAGATGTTTTGGGAAATAATACTTCGGATAATGCTAAAAACTGTAGTAATCTCCTTCTCGATTATGATTTTGAGAGTCCACTATCTCAGGCAGAACAATTTTCAAAAAAATCGACAACAAACCATGTTTCGACAAATACCACACTATGTGTTGTAGCAACAGATGCAGCACTCACTAAATCTCAAGCCCAAAGGGTTGCCATCATGGCCCAAGATGGATTCGCCCGTGCAATTAGACCAGTACATACCCCTTTTGACGGGGACACAGTTTTTGTTTTAGCCACGGGAAGAATCTCTCTTTCAGAAAAGCCACTTGTCGACATTGCTTGTATTGGCATGATGGCCGCAGATTGCGTAGCTCGAGCAATTACACGTGGAGTTTTTGCTGCAGAATCTTTAGGGATTTGGCCTTCATATAAGGATTCAATCCAAATTTAATTTTATTTGCTATTTTTTAATTTTTTTGCGAATATACCCTTTCTTATTTTTTATCACCTCTTAAAATGAAGTTCTTTAATTAATATTCTTTGGAGAATCAAATGAAATCTATTATTAAATGTTACACAAAATTTATACTTATTGTTTTGTCTGCATTGATCTTTTCTGGGATTGCATTCGCCGGAAAAACACATTTAACAATGGGGATGTCTTTGGAGCCGCCCCATCTTGATCCAACAGCGGGAGCTGCAGCCGCGATTGATGAAGTGGTTTATGCCAATGTTTTTGAGGGTTTGACACGCATCAATCAAAATGCAGAAGTACTGCCTGCATTAGCCGATTCTTGGGTTATTTCCTCAGACGGACTTACCTATACATTTAGTTTACGCAGGGGGGTAAAATTTCATGACGGTGCTGCATTTGATTCCAGTGATGTGGTTTTTTCACTAGAACGTGCAATTGCTGAAAATAGTATAAATGCCCAAAAAGCACTTTTTTCAGCGATTACTTCTGTTAAAGCGCAAGGTAAATATATTGTGGTTGTTAAATTGAAAACACCAACAGGAAACTTTTTGTTTAACATGGGTTGGGGTGATGCAGTAATTGTCGATTCCGCAAGTGTCAGTTCGAATAAAAGTAACCCCATTGGTACAGGCCCTTTTATTTTCAAACGTTGGGTTAAGGGAGATCGTATTGAATTAGATCAAAACCGAAATTACTGGGGGAAAAAAACAGCACTCAAATCTGCAACCTTCAAAATTATTCCTGATCCAGCGGCCTCTGTTGCAGCATTGATGGCTGGAGATGTAGATGCTTTTGCTAACTTTCCTGCGCCGGAAATGGCGGCACAATTTCAAAGTGACACCCGTTTTACTGTAAAAGTTGGAAGTACCGAGGGTGAAACGATACTTTCTACCAACAATCAGAAAAAACCATTTAATGATCTTCTAGTACGTCAGGCTATAGCTCACGCACTTAACTCACAGGAAATAATTGACGGAGCAATGTTTGGGTTTGGAACTCCAATTGGAAGCCATTTTGCTCCCCACCATGCAGCATATATTGATCTGACCAAAACGTATCCACATGATCTAGGGAAGGCAAAACAATTATTGGCTGAAGCCGGGTATCCAAATGGTTTTAAAGCTACACTTAAATTGCCTCCTCCAAGCTATGCTCGTCGTGGTGGAGAAATCATTGCAGCACAGCTTCGAAAAGTTGGAATTAACCTGGAAATAATTCCTGTTCAGTGGGCACAGTGGCTGGATCAAGTTTTCAAGAACAAAGATTTCGATCTGACTATAGTTTCACATACTGAGCCAATGGACATTGGCATTTACACTCGACCCACTTATTATTTCCAATACCGAAATTCGGGCTTTAATGCTGTCATTGAAAGCCTTAACGTGACCTCCGATCCAAAGCGTCGATATGCCTTAATGGGAGCAGCACAAGCAATTCTAGCTAAAGATGCCGTCAACGGCTTCCTTTTTCAGTTGGCAAAATTGGGGATATGGAATAAAAACGTAAATGGACTTTGGGAAAACAGTCCAGTCCAGGCTAATGATTTGACTGGTGTAAGCTGGAAAAATTAAATCGTTAAGAGGCGCTTTGGTATTTACCAGAGCGCTCAAACCTACCAAAAAATGACAATCTTCCTGGCAAAACGATTATTTGCTTTGCTTATCACCCTATTGGTGTCTTCAATCATAATTTTTTTTGTACTGGAAATCCTACCTGGTGATCCGGCTTCAATAATTCTTGGAGTTGGAGCACAAGAAGACACTTTAGCCGCACTCCAGGCAGAAATGGGACTTAATCTTTCTGCTCCAGAGCGCTATTTTCGTTGGATTATCGGAATCCTACAAGGAGATTTTGGCCGAAGTTACACGTATGATATTCTGGTTTCAGAATTAATAGTAGAGCGTCTTTCCCTCAGTTTGCCTTTGGCCTTGCTGGCCATTTCTCTTTCCACTTTACTTGCCATACCTTTTGGAGTTTTTGCAGCAGCAAATCATAGGCGTTTTTCTGATACAGGCATCATGGGCTTTGCGCAACTGGGAGTTGCTGTTCCAAATTTCTGGTTTGCTATTTTGTTGATTTTATTTTTTTCAATAAAACTGGGCTGGTTTTCTGCAGGAGGATTTGTGGGTTGGGAAATGGGTTTTGGAGCTGCTTTAAAATCCTTGGTTTTACCAGCATTTGCCCTAGCACTTCCGCAAGCAGCAATTTTAGCACGTGTTACTCGTTCGGCAGTTTTGGAAACCGTGAGAGAGGATTATGTACGAACTGCTCGCGCAAAAGGGCTTAGCAGAAATGCTGCCCTGTGGCATCATGCAGTTAGGAATGCTTTAATACCTGTAGTTACAATTCTTGGATTACAACTTTCTTTTTTGCTGGCAGGTACAATTATAATTGAAAACGTTTTTTATTTGCCGGGACTTGGGCGTCTACTTTTTCAGGCAATTGCCCAGAGGGATTTAGTGGTTGTAAAGAACATAGTAATTTTACTCTCTGGGACAGTTGTGATTGTTAATTTCCTTGTGGACATTTTATACATGGCACTTGATCCACGATTAAGGAGTGACCCCAATGAATAAATTACAGATGCACGAAATCTGGTTTCGTAGTTTGCAGCACCGTAGTTTTGTGATTGGCATTATCCTGAGCTTTTTTATGCTTTTGACCGGAACAGTTTCTTTATTTTGGACCCCTCATTCTGTGGAATTACTTGACATTCCAAATAAATTTCAAGGGGCATCGACCATTCATTGGTTTGGAACAGATCATTTTGGTAGGGATGTTTTTTCTATGTTGATGGTCGGAGCCTGGAATTCCATGTTGGTTTCTGTGTTTGCAATTGGGTTAGGAGCAGGAATAGGAGTACCACTAGGGGCTTTAGCTGCGGGGAAACGTGGGTGGGTAGAAGAGACTGTGATGCGTTTCAATGACTTTGCCTTCGCCTTTCCCGCTTTGTTGACAGCCGTAATGCTATCTGCAGTTTTTGGTCCTGGGACAATTAATTCTGTGCTAGCAATTGGTATTTTTAATATTCCAGTTTTTGCCAGAATTACGCGCGGAAGTGCATTAATAATTTACAAACGTGAATTCATTTTGGCCTCTAGAACTTCAGGAAAAGGAGAGGTAAGGATTGTAATTGAACATATTTTACCAAACATCTCGAGCGTCCTTATAGTACAAGGAACTATTCAATTTTCCCTTGGAATTCTCGCAGAAGCAGGCCTGAGTTACTTGGGACTCGGAACACAACCACCTATGCCAAGTTGGGGTAAAATGCTTAGTGAAGCACAAACAATGATGTTTTTTGCACCTCAACTTGCAATAATGCCGGGGCTAGCAATTGTTCTGACGGTCCTTGGTTTGAATCTGCTGGGAGACGGCTTAAGGGACATTCTTGATCCACGTTTGAGAAAATAGGTGAGCTGAACCTGTGTCTTGAATACAAGTTTCAAGAAAACATAGATTTGCCACTAAAGAATTTAGAAAAATTTTTGAAAGGAATAAATTATGATAGGGAGACTACAAGATAAAAAAACTTTGGTTACAGCTGCAGGTAATGGAATCGGACGTTCCACAGCGATTGCTTTTGTCCGAGAAGGAGCCAGAGTCTTAGCGGCAGATATAGATTCAGAAAGTCTGGCCGCACTCAAGGAAAAATATCCGATGATCGAGACTCGTTTACTCGATGTTACTAGTCTTGAACAGATTAGGGAAATTGCTGAAGAAACAGGAAGTATTGACGTTCTTATTAACTGTGCTGGTTACGTGCACCACGGGACTTTGTTAGATTGTGAAGAAAGCGACTGGGAATTTTCATTTGATCTAAATGTACGTTCAATGTACCGCATGATTCGAGCATTTCTCCCAGCAATGTTAGAAAAAGGAGGTGGAAGCATCGTAAATATGTCTTCGGTAGCTTCTAGCATCAAAGGATTACCAAACCGATTCGTGTACGGTGCGAGCAAAGCAGCTGTGGTCGGCTTGACCAAATCGGTGGCAATAGATTTTATTAAACAGGGTATCCGATGTAATTCTATTTGTCCTGGAACTGTAGAATCCCCTTCTTTACAGGATCGTATAAAATTTCAGGGAGGCAATATTGACGAAATACGTGCTGCATTTACTGCTCGACAGCCAATGGGAAGGATCGGAAGTTCTGAGGAGATTGCAGCCCTTGTTGTTTATCTAGCATCGGATGAATCTGCATACACAACCGGCGTGGCATGGAGTATTGACGGAGGTATAACTTGTTAAAATTATTTTAACTTCAAATTGAAATTATTATGAAATTACTTAGATATGGAATCCCTGGAAAAGAAAAACCTGGATTGCTTGATGAGACAGGAGTTATTCGTGATCTTTCAGAACTAGTTGGAGACATAGCATATGAAACGCTGCTTCCAGAAAATATTGAACGACTGAGGAATTATGACCCTTTGTCCCTCCAGAAAGTTGAAGGAACACCACGTCTTGGACCATGCGTAGGTAAGGTTGGCAAATTCATCTGCATAGGTCTTAATTATTCTGATCATGCGGATGAAGCTGGAATGACCGTTCCACCAGAGCCTATTATTTTCTCCAAGGCTACAAGCGCAATCTGTGGACCGAATGATGACGTTATTATTCCTCACAATTCAGTAAAAACAGACTGGGAAGTTGAACTTGGGTTAGTCATCGGAAAGCCTGCAAAATATGTTGATGAAGCTTCTGCTCTTGATCATGTTGCTGGTTACTGCGTAATAAATGATATCTCAGAACGCGAGTTCCAGTTAGAGCGTTCGGGTCAGTGGGTCAAAGGCAAAAGCTGTGACACTTTTGGGCCTATCGGTCCTTGGTTGGTAACCCCAGACGAAGTGGGAGATCCTCAAAATCTGGATCTCTGGCTGGAAGTTGATGGGAACCGTTACCAAAACGGTAATACTCGAACGATGATTTTTGGTGTTGCTCATCTTATTCACTACCTGAGTCAGTTTTTTACTCTCCATTCTGGAGATATTATTTCATCTGGAACCCCACCAGGAGTCGGCATGGGGCAAAAACCAGAGCCAATCTATCTCCGGGCAGGTCAAAAAATGCAAATTGGCATTAAAAAATTAGGTGTGCAGACTCAGAACTTGGTAGCAGAATAGTATTAAAAGGAACACTTAAAGGATTTGGGTATTTGTGGGGTTTTATGAAAAAATTTACAGGTGGGTTTTTAAATGGTAGATCAGCCTGGATATACATTCCTTTGTAAAAAGTCGACTTTTTCATGGAAGCAAGATTTCAACTAAACTAGTACTTATTCTCATTGTTTTTAAATAGACTGAATCCACAGATTATTCAATGAAGGTTCTAAGTTAGCTAACGATTTGTTTGAGAGACAACAAACTTCTGTCTTTTGATGTGTTTGTATATGGATCCCACGTCAATTTCGGCTGACACGCCATGCGAAAAAGAGTCCCACCAACATCAGTGGGACAAAAGCAGCGAAGCACCAGAACGCGACGTTCCGTGCAACAGTGGCACTACTTTCTTCAGAAAATCCGGAAAAGTTGGCAATGATTCCACTAATGGCTGATCCCAAGGCCATTGCCATACGCATGAAAGTAGGTATAGACCCTGATATTTTTGCACGCTCTGTTTCTGGGGAATTAGCGATGATTCTCTTGGAGACAAAGCTCCAAGACATGCCAAAGCCCATGCCCATGA
>CAZOTX010000048.1:0-2987 GCA_964582835.1 uncultured Pseudomonadota bacterium
CTGAAACTGTTCAGGTTTTGGTGTTGATTCTCTAACTTTTTCAGAAGAATAAGATGATTTGTAAAATTTTACTTTTCCATCAATAATAGACCAAATTCGCTTGTTTGTTTTCCGTGCTTGTTTTTCTTCATACGCTGAGGTAAAAGTTGTACTACATAAAATAAGTACAAACGATCCCAGTAATGTCAGTATTGAAAAGGGAGTTCTTTTAAAAAAGAAAAACATATTTTAGTTCTTATCAGATGACTTTAAACTTTGCGAATAGGTATATTGTTTTGACTTAGATATTCCTTAACTTCAGAAACAGTATATTTACCGTAATGAAAAACTGATGCTGCCAAGACAGCATCAGCTTTCCCAATTGTAAGGGCATCACGGAAATGTTCAAATGTTCCACAACCTCCCGATGCAATTACCGGTATTTTGAGATTCACACTGATTTTGGAAGTCAAATTAAGTTCGAAACCATCCAAATGACCATCAGTATCCATACTCGTCAATAATATTTCACCGGCCCCTCTTGCTTCCATTTCGGAGGCCCAATCTTCCACATCCAATCCAGTTTTACGGCTTCCTCCGTGACTGAAAACTTCCCATTTTGATTTTTTGTTTTTTGACGATGTTTTTTGTGAGATCTGGTCACATTTTTTTGCGTCAATCGCGACAACAATACATTGTGAGCCAAAACGCTTCGCCCCTTCAGTAATTAGCTTCGGATTCTGAATTGCAGCAGAATTTATTGAAACTTTATCTGCACCGGCGGTTACAAGTGAATGTATATCTTCCATTGATGATATACCGCCGCCAATAGTAAAAGGGATAAACAATTCACGTGCCAAGCGTTTTGCTAGTTCAATCGTTGTTCTACGTTTTTCCTTGGAAGCCGTAATATCAAGAAAAACCAATTCGTCTGCAGACTGTTGATTATAACGCTGTGCAAGTTCTAGTGGATCACCAGCATCACGCAAGCCAACAAAGCTGGTACCCTTTACCACTCGTCCGTCTTTTATATCTAGACAGGGGATTATTCTTCGTGCTAACATTCGAACACTTCGCTTAAATCTAGTTTCCCTTCATAAATTGCCTTTCCACTGATTACCTGATCAATTCCATCTTCTTCCAAAGCTTTAAGTAGATGCAGATCTGCCATCGAAGATATTCCTCCGGATGCCACAATTTTTAATTCTGTTCGCTTTGCGAAATCCCTCAGGTCTTCTAAATTTGGGCCAAGCAGCATTCCATCACGAGCAATGTCTGTAAAAACAACTCTTTGTATGCCAAGCTTTTTCCACTCCAAGGCAAAGTCCACATCTTCAATTTCTGTCTTTTTTTGCCATCCTTCAATTGCAACTTTACGATTCCGAGCATCAATTCCTAGAATGATTTTTTCTCCAGGGTATTGAAGTATAAGATGTTCCAAAATTTTTGGACTCTTTACAGCCATTGTTCCAACTATTACAGATGAAACTCCAAGTCGAAGCACATTTTCAATATCCTTTGCTGTTCGGAGTCCACCTCCAAGCTGAACTGGAATAGAAACATTTTTTAGGATTGATTTGATACTGCTTAAATTAACACCGTTACCACTAAATGCACCGTCTAGATCTACCAGATGCAATCGCTTAGCTCCAGCTTTTTCAAATGAAATGGCCATAGCCACTGGATCATTTGAATAGACTGTCTCGGTTTCTACCTCTCCTTGAATTAATCTTACACAGCATCCGTTTTTTAAATCAATTGCTGGAATTAGCAGCATAAACTATTTTGGTCTTTTGGTTATTGACTCTATACTTTTGGAGAGCACTTTGAAATGATTAATCTTTATTGACCATGATCCTGTAATTTCTTCTTGAAATCAAGTTTGATCGTAAGACAATTTTTTTAATATATTGGCTCAATACTTGAATGCCAGATTTGTTGCGGAAATCGAACCGAGTTTGAAAGTAAGTATAATAGACAATTATTTCATAAATAATACAGAAAATTTATGCAAGTTGCATCTAATCATCCATCGGATAAAAAAACTGTTTTGGACCGTCAGGTGCAAGCTAATGAGAGATCATCTTCTCCAAGTTCAAAAAATCTATCCGTTAAAGTTGAGGACACTGTTTTAGCAAAAGGTGCAGAGCGTAACGAAACATCACAGTATTTGAAGGTACTTTCAAGAATAGAAAATTTGTTGATCCAGGATAAACTTCCGGATGCTGCTATTGATGGTTTTGTAGGAGCAATTAAAAAACAAATTGATTTAATGAGTGAGGCAGACATACAAATGGTACTCAAACTTCCTGAGGCAGAAAAAATTGAGTTAAAAAGTTTGGAAAATCTTCCGGAAATGATAACAAACAATCTCAGGGATGAAAATAAATCTCCTGCATTGCTCAAGTTCCTAAGGCAGTCAAATTTCGCAATTTTGATGCGAACCGACAGCAATACTACTCCAAAAACTTATACACCACAGTCTGCTCAGGTACATAGTTCCAGTAAATTACCAGTTTCAAAGACTGCTGAAGGCACTCTCAAAAAGGTTAATCCGCCCTTAGCTGCAACACCTGAAACAGTTCAAAAGACAAATTTTAACAAAAATCCACCTGTATCGAGTCCTATCTCTTAAAGTAATATTTTTCAACTTCCTGTTTGAAAGTTCTTATTTTTCAGGAGAATGCATATAGAATTTGCCTTTGAATTCTCCTCCTAAATTAATTTTTAATCCTCCGACTGGTGCAAAAATATTTCCTTCAATACGTGCGTTACCAAGAACTTCTACCAATTTGCCCGCATTTATATCGCCCTCAACCCAACCATTGATTCTGATTAAGGGTGCTTGTATTTTGCCCAACACCCTGCCTTTAGCCCCAACTAAGACAGAATGACTGCTTTTAATATTTCCGACAAAGGTAGCATCAACACGAAGACTTTCATTGGTTTCTAAATTTCCATCCATTCGTACATCTGATCCCAAATATCCCTTAACTAACTTCATTTTT
>CAZOTX010000048.1:3087-7649 GCA_964582835.1 uncultured Pseudomonadota bacterium
GAGTTTTCAACTAAGCCATTTTGCAATTCGCTCAGATGCATCTGATAAATTGGGAAAAAGAATTGGAAACATCTCAGGTGTGAGTTGGTCATTTTTTGGAAAATTTTTCAGCAGTTTTGCTCCATCATAATCTACAGTTGCTACACGTGTCACTAAAAAGTCATCAGGCATATAAAAATCAGATCCTGGAAGCAATGCAACCCCGGTTTCTTCTAATAGACGTCTGCATAGCTCATTGCTGGTTTTGATTCCACAGGAATTTAGTTTTTCTTTAAAATTTTCAAAGTCAGGAAAGATATAAAAAGCCCCTTGGGGCATAGGACAATTCAACCCAATTTCAGTGAAACGCTGATATAAAAATTGTCCGGATGCTCGATGTATTTTACGGCAACGCTCAACATATTTTCTCACAGAATCATAATTTCCAATTCCAGCAAGAACTCCGTACTGTATAGGAGAGCTAACACAACTGAAAGTCTCACTCACAAATGCAGAAAGTGGAGGAACAATTTTATCTAGTTCATCTGGGATCATTGCGAAGCCTAAACGCCAACCTCCAGCAGAAAAGGCTTTTGATACCCCACTTGTTGTTATTGTCCCTTCTGGGTAATATTTCGCAATACCCTTAAATGGTTGTTCACTAAAACTGGTCAGCGCATAAATTTCATCCGAAATTACAATTATTTCATGCTTCTTACATACTTCAGCTATACCCTTTAATTCATCCTGAGTGTATACACTTCCTGTTGGATTGCTAGGATTATTAAGAATTAATAATTTTTGAGAATATTTGTGAACAGAACATGTTTTTTCCAATTCATCTGCCTGTAAACGATATCCGTTTTTCAGTTTTGTTGGAATTGTGATGAAATTTTTAGAACAAATTTTTGCCTGTGGTCCATAACTAACCCAACTTGGAGCAGGGACCAATAGTGGGCCTTCCAATAAATAAACCAATTGGAATATCAGTTCCTTACTTCCAGGTCCAATGAATATATTTTCAAATGAATAGTTGTAGTCGAATTCACTTTTAAAAAAATCTGCAACTGCCTTCCTTAATTCCGGCAGCCCATTCCCAGAAATATATTGTTTTCGGTATGCGTTTTTCTGTAAAGCAATTTGCATTGGTCCTGGAACCGGGAATGGTGATTCGCCGAAACCCAAGTGACAAATGTTTTGTCCTTCATGGCGCAACTTTAAGGCAAGCTGGTTTATGGCTAAAGTAGCAGATTCTTTTAAATTTTCGATTTGATTGTTAATATAGGGATCCATAAGAATAAAAAAATTTATTAGATGGTTATCTATAGATCAGTGTGAATCTATGGAGTATGAAATAGCAAAAAATAATTACAGATTAGTATTTGTAGAATGACAAATATGTGTAACAATATTTTTTTAAATATTAAATCTAAAGCTATTTCAATTTTAATTTTTTGATATTGTAAAAAAGATTATTTGTTTTACCATTAATTATTTTTACCCTGGTTACATCAATCCAATGCCACGTTAATCAACGATGAAGGATTGCCGCAATGAAGAAGCCAAAGTTGATGTGCTGCACGTGTGACTCCAACATATAACAATTGTCGAGATCTTATATCCGAACCATATGTTGAAGCATCAGTGTCAGCTATTATGACGGAATCAAATTCTAGTCCCTTTGTTTGGGCGATATCAGTAACATCGATTCCAGGTGTGAAGGTGAATTCTTGATCTCTGATTAGACGCAATTGAGAAAGATCAGTACGCAGCAAACCATCAAAAAGCTCTTCTGCCGATTCCTGAGTACGGGTCAAGATAGCCACACTGGCCAGTGGTTCGCGAACAGATAGGTCTTTCAATGTATCGGCAAGAAAAGCGACCATTGCACCTCGTTCCTTGAAACGGAAAACATCAACTGGAGCACCATGTCGAGTTGAGTGCCAAACTTTATTCACGCTATGCTCTCCAATAATTTTTTTTGCAACAGTCATAATTTCATGAGTAGAACGGTAACCAATTTTTAAAGGGGCCAAGGCAGTTACATCTGGTTTAGAACCATCTGGTAATGTTAAATATCCTAGAGATTTTTCCCAAGTTTCATGTTTACGCCCAATCATAATTCGCTGGTCCAAATCCCCTGCTAAAGTAACACTAGGAAGATTTTCCGGGGTTAAACTGACTAAAAGTTGAAACTCGAGCGAACCAAAATCCTGGGCCTCATCCAGCATCAAATGAGAATATTGCAGGGGCTTACCATTTTTATGATTCAACGGTCCCATTAGCATTTGGTATAGTATAAGCAGAAGTGTATCGTCCTCTTCATCAAGTAAACTTTTTTCATCAGAGAAATTCAAATCTTCACTAAAGAAGTCCTTCGCCTGTTCTGTTAGTGAATCCAGATCTGAATCTAAAACATTTTTCGATTCCAGTCGCTTCTGATATTGTCTGACGGCCCAAGACCAAACGCTGTTGAGTTGAGATTCTTTAAATTCACCTGGTGCAAGCCTTTCTACTGTCTCAATTAATAATTCCCGATTGACAAGACAATCATTCCAAATTTGAGTTGTTAACAAATTTGGAGAATCCATTAGCTCTGGGAACACCTGTTCTAAAACATTTTGGAGTTGTTTTTCCATTCTGTTATTGGAAAGCTGGGATATTCCCGGAATTGTTTTTTCTCCTTTTGACCAACCAGATAAATTCTTCAGACGCGGAATCAGGGCTGACTCAGACATTTTGTCCCAAGCCAGAAGTAATAGTTCCAACTCTTCAACTTTTGCTAGTTTTTCTATAAAAATATCACGAAACTTTCTTGTCCTGTTCTGTATTTCTTCACGGTAATATTTCAGCCAAAACGGATGACGTTTCAACTCTATAACATCCATTGGAGTGTTTTCAGCATAGTGGGATGGTAATTCTGGTAAAATCTGAGTGCGCAGTTTAGAAGACCATTTGTGATAAGTCTGGGGTCTTACACCATTAACTCCCAACGCTGGTAGGACCTTTGACATATAATTTGCTAAAGCTGGTCCGAAAACAATCGGGAGGACTGTTTTAGGTTTAAAGTATTGAGGTTTTTTTGACATCAAATAAGCTAATCTGTGAAGAGCAACAGTGGTTTTTCCAGATCCGGCACCTCCCTGTATCAGTACAATCCCGTATTCTGAATGGGTTATAACTTCGAATTGCTCTGGATCTACCAGCGCAGTAATTTGTCTGAGATGTTTGTCAACCCTGTAACCAGAAAAATTGAGGTCAGTTGTTTCCACTTTACTACTTTTGACTTTTTCCTTTGGTTTAAGTTCATCCAGGGTTTTGTATTGGCCACTTTCAAGGTGAGGTGTTTTTTGGCTGACTAGATGCCACTCATTATGCTTATTTGGCTCTTTGGATAAGTTTTCAATTACACCTCCAGGCCAGTTTATTCGCATAAGAATGCCGTTCTCAATCAACAGCATTCTTCTCTTTATCAATTTACCTTCCAATTCGCGCTCACCAATATCTTCAACGTATTCATCACCTTCATGATATCGATAAAAAATCTGACTAATTGGAGCGTTTTTCCAATCAACAATTGGACAGGGCAAGTGAGTGGAAAAGCAATTCTGGTTGCCTATAAGTAAATCCCTTTCTCGTTTGTTCTCTCTCAAACGGATATGAGCAAAATATGGAACATCCATATTAAAGCCAAAATGAGAATTGTGTGAATTTTGTTGACTGTGAAGTAATACCATCCTTTCCATTTGTGCCATAACCGCGGGGACATCCTCCGGCAAAGTTTCCGCGAGGGAATCTCGTAGTTCAATGATGTTTTCTAAATGCATGTTGCTTATATTTCTCTCTTTATCTTCAGCAGCAAGCATAAGAAGGCCTTGTTTTACAAGAAGCAAAAGTCCTTGTTCTTCATCCAAAATCTTTGATTGTTCCTGAGATAAAATTACTTTATTTTGCATTTTTCTCCATTACTCACTTACTCTCTTAATTTTGGCCCCCAGAGAATTAAGACGTTGGTCTATTTTTTCATAACCTCGGTCAATCTGATCAACATTGTGAATTTCAGTAATGCCTTTTGCACATAGCGCCGCAATCAATAGAGCCATTCCGGCACGAATATCAGGAGAAGAAACTCTTGCTCCTTTGAGTGGTGTAGGTCCTGAAACAACTACTCGGTGCGGATCACAAAGAATTATTTGTGCCCCCATTTCTATGAGCTTGTCTACCCAAAACAAACGGCTTTCAAACATTTTTTCAAAAATCAAAACTGCACCACTACATTGTGTGGCAACTACGGTCATAATACTCGTTAAATCTGCCGGGAATCCTGGCCATGGGGAATCATCAATTTTTGGGATTCCCCCACTGAGATCTTTTTTGATGGTGAGATTTTGTTTTCTAGGTATTAGTACATCTTCCCCTTCAACCTTGATTTCTATTCCCAATTTTTCAAACATTAGTTGAGTCATTCGTAAATATTTTACACCTGCATTCTTGATTAGCAACTCACTTCCAGTAACGGCCGCCAATCCTATGAAGGAACCAACTTCTGTATGGTCTGGCTGAATCGTATACTCTCCCCCACT
>CAZOTX010000049.1:0-7537 GCA_964582835.1 uncultured Pseudomonadota bacterium
AAGGAAGCGTCCTGCTAAAGAAATATTTGTAGTAAGTGATGCCCCTTTATGGGCAATTTCGTCTTTAACTAGTTGGACTAGAACTTTTTGTCCTGGCTTAAGAAGTTGTGTAATTGAAAGTCTACCACGAATTTCCCTATTCGGCTTATAGACTTGGAAGTTGATATCGGATAAAGAAAGGAACCCATGGCGTTCTTCTCCGTAATCAATGAATGCTGCTTGAAATGAAGGCTGAACTTTTACGACTTTCCCGCAATAAATATTTCCAATTTTTTGCGTTTGGTGAGTCTGCTCAATATAGAGATTGTTGAGTGATTCCCCGTGTATCAGTGCTATTCTTGTTTCATCATCTTCAACATTTATAATAATTTTTTGATTTTTCTTGGACATTTTTCCCTGATTTATTTAAGTTTAAAATCAGGATGTTCTGAAACTTATATTTGATTTTCATATCAGAAATCGAAACCATTAACTTTAGTGACGCAAACAAACTATGAGGTAAAACTCACTTCCCTTTATTTCTAACGTCGTTCTTTAGTTTTTCTAGAAATCAGCTATCAGTAATAGAAATCAGTACCACTCATGCATTTATACAATCAAGTGGAACAGAACATCTCTGAAAATTAGTTTCGGCATTCAAGTATTTTTTGAAGGCCGTGTTCATTTGTCAAGCACAAACTCATTTTGTTCATACTCATCATTCTCATTCTTTAAAATTGTCTCTATTCGTTGCTCTGCGTTTTTAAGAAACTTTTTGCATTCTCTACTCCAGCGAATGCCTGATTCAAAAGTAGTCAATGCATCATCTAAAGGAATAGATCCTTCTTCCAAAGTATTTACAGTTTCTTCAAGTTTTTTTAGAGCAGATTCAAAAGTTTCGGTCGTGTTCTGCATAGTAAAGTATTTTAGATATTTCGGTAGCAATTTGGTGTGGAGATCTTTGATTTATATCAATTATACACTCTGCTTGTTCATAGAGCAAGCCACGTTCTTTTAACATGCCCTGAACTACAATCTCTGGATTATTCTTCTTCAAAAGTGGACGGTAACGATCATTTTTTAAACGGCGTAATAGTTCTTCTTCAGGCACCCTCAAATAAACACGTTTACCGATTTTCTGTAGTAACTTTCGATTTTTCTCTCGAAGTACTATCCCACCCCCGGTTGCTATTACAGAATTTTCAATATTTGTTAACCTTTCTAAAAGTCGAGATTCCATTTCTCGAAAACACTCTTCCCCTCCGTACTTAAAAATTTCAGTTACACTGCAACCTTGATCTTCTTCTATTTCATAATCAGTATCTAAAAAAGAATATTCTATAAATTTGGCTAATTTTCGTCCAATTGTGGTTTTGCCTGATCCCATAAAACCGGTTAATATTATATTCATAATCCAATGTTTAATGTAAAACCTTCAAGACAAATTGTTAATCCAACCTCCACCCAGGAGGATTTTATCTTGATAAAATACCGCAGCCTGTCCAGGAGTTACGGCACGTTCCGGTGTATCAAGCTCAAGTTGGACTTTGTTATCAGACGTTGGAAAAACTGAAGCTGCTACCCCTTTATGAGAGTAGCGTAGCTTGACAGTCACTTTTAAGGGTTCTTTTGGAGGAGATATAGAAAGCCAGTTCACTCCAGATACAAAAATAGTCTTGGAAAATAAATCGTTTTCTTTCCCAAGAATAATTTTGTTGTTCTCTTTATCAATTTTCACAACATAATAGGGAGTAGAATCACTTAGACCTAGTCCACGGCGTTGTCCAATTGTATAAAATGGCAATCCTAGGTGTTTCCCTAGAACTTTACCTGATATGCTGATGAACTCACCAGGTTCAGGATCCTCATTCAGTTCCTGCTTTAAGAAGTTTCGATAATTCTTTGGAACAAAACATATCTCTTGACTGTCTGGTTTTTTTGCAGTGGAAAAATTCAGTTTTTTAGCAATATTTCGCACTTCAGGTTTTATGATATCTGCAAGAGGGAACATCATACGATGGAGATCATCTGCTGGTATGCTATGAAGAAAATATGTTTGATCTTTTCGTAAATCCTGAGGACGTACTAATTGTAATCGTTGATTAAGAGTATTGAAATGAATCTTTGCATAATGACCGGTGGCTAAATAGTCACATTCAAGTTCATCTACTTTTCTCAATAATAAATTATTTTTTATTTTTTTGTTACACATTACACAAGGATTTGGTGTATAACCTCTAGAATATTCCTCAACAAAATAATCTATTACAGATTCTCTAAATTCTTTTTGATAATCAAGTACATAAAATGGAATGTTCAAGTTATGGCAGATTGCTCGTGCATCTATTGCCTCATCAAGCGAACAGCAACTTTTTAAATGAGTTACATTCTCCGGTCCATGATAGAGTTTCATGTGGAGACCGATTACTTCATAGCCTTGTTTTTTTAGCAAAACTGCGGCAACTGACGAGTCAACACCTCCACTCATTGCTATTGCTACGCGTACCATAATTTTTGCATTTAATTTTAGAGTATGGTTCCAAAAAATTGAAAAATTTTACAATTAACGGCTAGCAGTAACCTGAAAATTCTTGTTATAACTAGTGTAGTCATAACGTAAACCGCTGTATTTTCCTGCATGTGATCGTAATTTTTGGAATTTTTCAAAATTTTCACGCAATTTTTGTTTATTCCTATTATTATATTCAAGCATTACTCTCATTTGATTTTCACGATCTTTTTGTTTTTGTTCATTTATATTAAATTGTAAAGCAGAGAGTTTTTTCGTAAGAGGATTACTCGATTTTGAGTTTTCCCTTATCATTGTCTTAGCTTTTTTTGACGCTTTTAAATCTTCCTCGACTATCGCACCAGAATAAACTGGTTTAAACGGGAAAATTTTAAAGGACAGTGGAGCCAAGTTTTTTGAATGATATACTCTACGAAATTTGGCTTCAGGCTGGGACTTTATGACATAGATTCCTCTTACATTATTATTTGTGATTTTAGTCTCAAAGGTTGTATTTTTAGATTTAGTTCCTGACAATTTTTTTTTGAACGGATTGCTTGATTCGGAATTTTGTAGTATAATATTATTTGCTTCTCTAGTATTTTTTGATTCTTCTTCAGATATTATTCCAGAATAAACAGGTTTAAACGGGAAAGGTTTAAAAGTCAGTTGCCCCATGTTTTTTGTGTGATATTCTCTACTAAATTTGGCTTCGGGTTGAGGCTTTTGAGAAAATATTTTACTTATTTTATTATTTATGATATATCCATCAGCATTATTGCTTTCAGTTTGAGAAAACCCTAAGCTTCCAAAAAATATGCACTCTAAACAAAAAAACACTATTGAAAAAATAGTACGTGCTAAACAACTTGTACTGAAAATGCTTTTGGCAGCGATGATTTTCTTTTGGTCTTTTTTTTCAGTATACATTTCTGTTTCCGCACAAAACATTGTTTCTAAATTATCAGCATGTTATGAATCAGTGGAAGCTCGTTACGCCTGTTTCTTGAAAGGGCGTGAAGGTGAGTTCGCACGTGCTAAAGAAATGGAGGCTTTTCGACAGTCTGTCAGCGAAACTAAAAAAGTATTGCTTTTAGAATCTATTCAGCGCTCCAAAAAACAATTAGAAAAAAAACAACAGGAAATGATGAAGCAAATCAAATATTCACGGTCTCGCAACATTTCTCACAAAGGAGAAAAATACTCTCTTACTTATGGTTATGTTGTAGAAGTGCAACCATAATAAGCATAGATTATATAAAATTTTGTATTATAAATTACTTTTAAAGTTCTATGCCAAGTATATCCTGAAAGCTAAATATTTTCAATGTATTTTTCAGAATGGGAACGAAAAGGATAAAATATCTTAGGTAGACAAGGAATTTAAATTAGGGAAATATTTTTTTAATTCATGGTGAAAAATTCAATGGGAATACCCTGTCATATAGAACGAGTTTGGTTCCTGTTTCATCCAATTGATTTAGCAGCCAGTATCTGGCAGAGTCTGCAAGTAAAACTTCTCCATGAAATAGTGAGTTTACAAAACACCTTTCTTTTGAATCAATACGAAAACTTTGTAGATCAATCAAATCTTTTTTATGATTATTAAGTTCTAGTTGTAATCCGTTTGGAATACTCTCAAGTGATAAGCCTACTATAGGAGTAATTTCACATTCAAGGTAGCATTTATCCCATCGGTTATCACTCCAGTATTCAACAAAATAGCGGTTGGTTTCCTTTTCAAAATACAGGTTTGATTCAAAAAGCGATAACACTTTCCCTGTGATATCTCTACCTCGCAGACTCCATTTTTTATTGTCATCAACATGAATGAAATCATTAAAGAATTGTCCAGCAAGTTTTGTTGAAAACTTTTCCCCACCTGAAAGTAAATTTGAAATTGGAACTGGGAAATACATTCCTCTAGGCAACTTGGTATCAAAGTCTGGTAAATGTTCTTCAATTACTTTCATTAAAAACTTGTTATCAAGCAGTCCAGAAGATTTAAGCTGTTTAAGTTGTAGAGGCACAAGTGGATTCAAAAAACGTTTCTTCCATAGAAAAAGCATGATTAGGTTTTGTGCATGAAACCATTCTATACGTTGCTCAAATGTCATAGTTATATTGTTAATAAAAAAAATCTCCCTAGTTTAAGAAAACGAAATTACTTTGAAAAAATCTAAAGAGAGGCTTGAAGAAGATATGATTCAAGAGCAATATTAGCATATCGATTTAATAATGATAATCCACATTTATTGTAGCTGTCATAACGGTTGGAAAAAAAAGCATAAGTCATTTCAGAGATTTTGCGCATGTGTATTCCCATATTTTCGGACCATTGAGTAGCATCTCCAATTATAGTTTGATAATTTTCGCGTTCAATGAACATTACAATCGAATAAGCTTTTCTTCCATGAGGTGAATCTATTTCAACAATTCCTCCATTCCCTTTTACACCTTTAACAAATCCGGTTTTGTCCCAAATTTTTACAGATTTATTAGACGAGAAACAGGTTCCGGCTTTAATACTGTCTTTCAGCCATGAGTGGCCGGGCAATTCAAGTAAACGTAGCATTTCTTTTGATGTTTCCCTGTTATCTACAAGATTGTATTTAGAATCAATCACACGATTGAACCAAATATTAACGAAAATTTTGTTTAAATCTGCAGCAGAAATTTTATTTTGATAGGTTCGCCCATCATCTGGAATAGCTTCTGCCAACTCTAGTTCATTGTAAAATTTTGTTCCATTTAACAACTTCTGGATCTTTTTGGGGCCTCCTAACAATTTAATAATAGTATTTGTACTTGGATTGCTACTGTATCTAATCATTTCCTCGAGTTGTTGTTCATATTTTAATGGCTCTTTTATGTTTCCTCGGGAACGCTGAATCATGAAAGCATGAAGAATTGGTACCTTAATTGTACTTGCTGATTTGACACTATGTCTGTGACGAATAGATACTTCATAAACCTCTGTTGTCAAGTCTTCGACAACGATAAATAATTTGTCTACTGGTTTCACTTTTTTTTGAAAATACATTTGTTCCATGTAACTTTTGATACTTGCTTCCAGTAATGATGTGAATGGCATGGAGACTGGTTTGTTTTTGAAAATAGGCAAAGTTTTTGGTACATAAATCTTTACGTACCTTTGGGCTATCCATCCTTTAATACCTTTAGGGATTTGGACTTTAAGCCATTTATTTTGGATGGAGGATAGGGGCAAAAGGTGTCTCCCCTGAAGGATCACTTGCAGCACAGAGCTATTGGAACTTGGACCGGAACGTACATTTAATGCCGAAGCAGTAACAGTGGCAAAACTTCTACGAATGTCAGAAACGTTCTGTTTAATTTTGGATTGCTTAGCCGAGTTTAAACTCTGCAAAGGGTGCGAAGAGTGTTGATCAAAATTTGTAGGATTCCCTTTAGCGAGAAGTGGACATACTGAAACCAATAACAGAAAAAATGTAAGACTGACTTTAGTCAGCAAAAAAAACAACAAATATTTGCACTTTGTTGGTGTCAAATTGAGCTTTTTTTTCAAGGTAAAACTCAAAGAAAATTACCTACTATAAACCACGCAGCACCTTCAGCATGATTTCCTATTGTGAATAGAATGCGGGGTGACCTTTATATTATTTAATATTGCCTTTGCAAGAAAGTAGTTCAAGAGTCCTGTAAAAAGTGAACTAAAAAACAGACAATTTTTGAGGCAAATAATCTCAACTTACTCTTTACGAATTCGTCTAATATTAGTAAAAAAAACAACTCCAGGAATAATAATCAATCCCACTATCAAAACACTGAAAACAATCGTCCAACTAAGCCCCATTTTTACTCCTTAATATATTAGGGATTTTTAAAATCGTGTTTATAAACTCTATTCCAAAAAAATTAAAAAGCAAACTAATATTTACTAGCCATTGAATTTAATAAATGTACACTTATGACTAAAATTTTGGAATAGCCTATTTAGTAAATAATTCAATCATTTTATTTTTTTACTGAAAATACAAAAGCTTCCTTAAAATCTGGGTTTTTTCGTTTCAATCTATTAGTTAAAATTTCAGCTTCCGTCTTTGTTTTTAAGTCAACAATTTGAACTTTTTTAAAAAATATTTTTTGGGTGGTTGGTTGAATTTTAAAAAAAATATGTTCCCTAAAGGCCTGATTTAAATATGTCCTAACTCTATTAGCTGTTTCCAGTTCTGGGAATAGACCCATTGAAAGTAAGAAGCCTTTTTTTAACGATTTGCGAAAAGCGTATCCAGCGAGAGATTTGTCTGAGTTAATTTTCTTTACTATTATTGCAGACTCTTCCTCTCCCAAAACAGTATTTGAAATAACTTCGGCTATAACGGAAATTTCACTTGAAGTACGGACACGTGTTTTATAGCCGAGGTTTCGTAATTGAAGGCGGCTATCATCCACACATTCTTTCGAAATACAGGATATAACCTGAACAAAATGACGGTATTCCCTTTTTTTGGGCTTAAGTTTTGGTTTTTTTAATTTAGGTTGTTTTAGTTTTACAATAGGTACGGGTTTAGGAGGCGATTCAATCACTGTTTTGTGTAATTTAGTTTCATTTGGTATTGAAAGATAATAGAGAATTGCTATCGTGATAGCTCCCAAAATCAAACCAAACACACTGGCTATAATTACCGCTTTTAACGGGAACTCTCTTTTAGAATATTTCTTTTTAGAATTTCCATTCTGCTTTTCATCGTCATTATGTATTCCGTCTTCTGCAAAGACATCACTATGGTCCTCTTCTTCTAGATCATCATTTTCCTGAAAATTATCATGACCATCATCATCTAAATTATCATTTTCCTGGACATCTTCTTCATTATGTTTTTGGTCATCATCATTACCAACATTTTTGGTTATAGAACTTTCACTAATATCATCACTTTCCAAGTCATCGATTGTAGAAAGGTCCTCAAAAAATGAATCCAATTCACTATCACCCTCATCCTCCCCATCACTTTCCATGAAAGAGTCGAGTTGTTCACCAAAATCATCACCAAAATCATCCAGACC
>CAZOTX010000050.1:0-7501 GCA_964582835.1 uncultured Pseudomonadota bacterium
AGTTTTAGCAACACTTACGCCAAATCAAAGTTACAGTGTACAATTAAAAGGTATTGGGAACAAAATTTCTACACAAATCCTCAAACTTTTTTAACTTTACCTACTACGAATTATTTTTTGCAACAGACGCATGTTTTCCCTAAAACGGAAACTTATTGTGTTTAGCAAAATTCCAATCGCTACGCTACCAAACCCTAACAACATTAATCCAGTAGCCAATATTGCAGTTGGGACTTTGTTAACATATTCATCTTCTAAATAATCCATAATGACCCATATTCCTGAAATTCCTCCAGCCAAAATAAAAACTAGTCCAATCCCCCCAAAAAAAGTAAAAGGTTTATACGCTTTAGCAATTTTGGCTATTTCTGAAAGTACCCTAAATCCATCATGAAAAGTGCGCAATTTTGAAACAGAGCCCACCGGACGCTCTCTGTATGGTAAGGGTACTTCTTCTATCCTAAATCCATAATCAAGGCTCTTAATTGTTATTTCAGTTTCTACCTCAAAACCGGACGATAGAATCGGGATGGATTGAACCATTTCCCGGCTGAATGCACGAAAACCAGACATAATATCAGTAAGATTGCTTTTAAAAATCCAGTTAACCAACCAACGTACTAAATTATTTCCAAATACGTGTAGCGGCCTGAAAGACGCTGTTGTATATTCTTCTAATCGCACACCAACCGCCATATCAGCTTGTTCTTTCATCACCGGTTCCAGTAGTTTCCTGACTTGCTCTGCAGAATAAGTGTCATCACCATCAACAATCACATAATAATCCGCATCCACTTTCTTGAACATACTCACAACCACATGCCCTTTACCCGGACGAGTTTCTGGGATCACCTCTGCTCCAGACTCTCTTGCGATTGCTGCTGTCTGGTCAGAACTGTTGTTGTCAAAAACAATGATTTTTGCTTCTGGAATTGCTTTTTGAAAATCACGGATCACTTTGCCAATAGTTATTTCTTCGTTAAGGCAAGGTATCAGAATGACAATCTTTGGTTTATTTTTAATATCCATAAACTTTAGAAAAAAGTTGTTGCTCAAAGTTTATATTTTTTTTTAATACTTCGCAACTCTTGTTCAATTTCTTGGTCAAATAATTTTGAACGATCAGAATGTGTAAATAGTGATTTTGCTTTCACAGGACTTTTTTTCAAACGTTTCAATTCAGATTCAATATTGTCTAAAGGATCTTTATCTGTCTTGGAAGTTTCCTGAGTCTTGTGGTTTGAACTTTCTGAATTTGATCTTATATCTTCTTTTTCTCCTATTTCTTCAGTTACTTCCTGAAAAATTTGCCGCGCCCAATCCACAAATATATCCAGCGGATCTCTAAAATTTAATCCGAACTGGCCCAGTATTTTTCCAGTATCCCTTAGTATATCTTCTAAAGTGTCGTCCGATTCCAAAGAAGTATATTTTTGAAAATTTCGAGGATTCCCTGGTCTATTATTATTTCCACTTATATTTGAAGAAGAACTTGAGCTTGTTCTATTTTTCTGGTCACGTGGTACTGAAGCTTTTGAACCAGACTTTCCAAGTTGTTGATCAAGAAGATTTCTTTTTCTGGGATCTGCAAGAACTTCATAAGCTTGAGAAAGGCGTACGAAAATCTTTTGCTGGAGTTTTCGTTCTCCTTCAGACTCTTGCTGAAATAAATCAGGATGACATAATTTAGCTTTTCTACGAAAAGCCTTTCGAATCAGAGAAATGTCTGCATCTGGAGGCACTTCAAGCAAGATGTAGTAATTTTCCAATTTTCAATTAACAACTAAAGATATTAACAACTAAAGATTACGAACCATGGAACGAATCCTATATTTTGACTTAGAAACCAAGTATTCTGCCGATCAAGTTGGCGGTTGGGGGAACATCGAAGACATGGGAATGTCTGCCGGAGTAATTTGGGACACCTTCGATAAAAAATTCCATGTTTATATTGAACACCAAATTCAGGAAATGGTCGATCATTTTTATCGTGCAGATCAAATTGTAGGATTCAATCATGTTGGTTTTGATTATCGAGTAGTGGCAGGAGTACAATATGCAGATACCCATGAACGTTCATGTCTTCACACTGAGTTAGCCGAACTTAATAATTTTGACATTCTGCTTGAATTGAAAAAAATTCTTGGTCACCGCCTAAAACTTGAGTCAATTGCACGTCCAACACTTGGAACAGGTAAATCTGCAGATGGCTTACAGGCCTTGAAGTGGTACAAAGAGGGTAAATTGGATAAAATCATTGAGTATTGTAAAGTAGATGTCGAAGTCACTCGTGACGTTCATCTTTATGCCCTTGAAAACGGTAAACTGAATTATGATTCAAGAAACGGTATTAAAACAGTGAGTGTAAACTGGCAAACCCAGCCCAAAAAAAAAGAACCACAACAAATGACACTGTTTTAAAAAATGCAAATCTTTTAAAAAGTATAACCTATGCCTCCGAAAAAAATTCAAGACCATTTTTAAAAAATTATGACTTTTTTTGAAAAATTGGAAAAACAGATTTCTATCAAGAAAAGCTATGTTTGTGTTGGCCTTGACCCAGTTTGGGAAAAAATTCCGGCACACCTGCCCCGCTCTCAAGAAGGGTTGCTTGAATTCTTAATGCATATTGTAAATGAGACAAAATATCATGCCGCAGTTTTTAAACCTAATTTTGCATATTTTGAAGCTTTAGGACCTTCCGGAATGGAAGTATTGCAGGAATTAATTCAGAAAATCCCTCCTGAAATTCCTGTTATCGGTGACGCAAAAAGGGGGGATGTAGGTCACTCTTCACTAATGTATTCCAAGGCAGTATTTGAAACTTTCGGTTGCGATGCGGTAACAGTAACGCCATATTTGGGACATGATGCATTAGAGCCATTTCTAGAAAACCCTGCTTGTGGTGTTTTCGTTTTGTGCTTAACTTCAAATTCTGGAGCTAACGATTTTCAGCTCCCTGATTTACATTTAAAGGTAGCAAAAAAAGTTCGAAAATGGGATATCTACGGCAATGTAGGCCTAGTTGTGGGAGCCACCCGACCAAATAATTTAGCTGCAATTCGTGAGATTTCCGGACAGATGACTTACCTCATTCCTGGAATTGGAGCACAAGGAGGTAAATTAAGAGAAACGCTTTTCCACGCTGATGATGGTTCCAAAATACCATATTTGATCAGTACATCTCGAAGTATACTTTATGCCTCCTCAAAGGAAGATTTTGGACAACAAGCAAGGAATGCAGTTCTTCAACTGAAGGATCAAATCAATTATTACCGCTCAAATCTGTGAGCATTCCAGTAAGTCCAGAAAAGGGGTTCTGAACTTGAACTCCTTTTTCTGTTTGCAATTTAACCTGTCTCAACAATTTACCATCCAACAAATATTCTAGGTAACCTGTTATTTGTTGAAATTTAATTGGTGCCTTTACAAACTGAGGAATATGAGGAAATTTTTCCAGTCTCTTGTACTCTTCCTGACTCATTAAAACGATGACTTTTTCCGTCGTCTGTAAAGAAACACCTTCTAATTCTCCGTTTTCTACACCAACTAAATAAGGTACTGTCTCACCTTTCTTATTTAACTCATATTTAAAATAATTTTTGAAACCGTAATCTAGAAGGTACCTAGTTGCCTTTCTCCTCAAAAGTGAATTTTTCGCTCCCAAAACTACTACAAGATAGCGTTGTCCTTTCCTCTTTGCAGTAGATACAAGATTAAAACCTGCTCGACGATGATATCCTGTTTTCATTCCATCCATGCCAATATAATTGAGCATCAACCTATGATTGGTGTTCAATAATTGAAAAGTTCCATTCCTGAAAGTATCTAGACGAGTTGAAGACCAACTTAGGTATAGTCGATGCTTTAAAAGTTCCTTCGCCAGCAAAAACAAATCGAATGCACTGCTCACATCAAGTTTTTGGCCACGACCAGGCGGCAAACCATGTACTGAAAAATAACGAGTTTTCTTCATTCCAAGTTCTTTTGCACGTTCGTTCATTTTTTTGAGAAAAAACTTTACCTGCCCAAAAACATGTTCTGCCACAGCTACTGCCGCGTCATTTGCTGAGGAAATGACTGTGGCTTTCATCAATTCTCTTAACGTAAAAATTTCACCTTGTTTTAAATAAACCTGGTGCCCACCAATTTTGCTGGCCCAACGAGAAATTTGTACCTTGTCTTGCAAACTTATTCGTCCAGAATTAATTTCCTCAAGTGTAATCAGTGCAACCATCATTTTTACCAGTGAAGCAGGAAAAATTTTGTTATGCATCCTATCATGATGTAAAATACGACCAGATTCTGCATCCGCCAATAAAGCGGCTTTGTAGTTGGCTCGGTATCGGTTTATGTTTTCTATAGAAAACGCTTGGTTTGTAGTTCCTATAGAAAAAATAAGTAGTGACCCAAAAATAATTGTATTAAGTATTTTTTTGGTCAATTCTCGCAAGGCCTTATCTCCCCTTTGCAATTAGCTGTTGTGAAAAAACATTGATTATTTGGACTTTATCTTTCAAAGATCGTACCTTTCTTTTTTTGTTAGTATGTTCTAGTTTTTTAACTTCAAAATAATCAATAACAACTTTAAAATTTCATATTAAAGTGTAATTGCCATGAATGAAAATCCAATAGTTTTAAAACAATTAGAAGAAATTTTACTAGACATTTTTCCAAAAATTTCTTAAACTATGCTTTGTTCGTTAGGGGTGGAGGTTACCCATTTTGGAGATCACCTGAGAAAGTCCCTTGGAACCTGATCCAGATAATGCTGGCGCAGGAAAACGATGCTTTTATTTCACGGTTAATACAGTCATCTTTCCAACACCTCTTCTTTTCCATCCCTGGGAAAATAGTTTTATAATACGAAGTTTCAAGAACATCCAGAGAAATACAAATAATAAACTATTTTTGTAGAGTATGAAATATATTAAAAAATCTATTTTTTTTCAATCGATAATTTTTCTATCAATTTATATCAATCTGGCATGGGGTAATGATTTAACCATTTATACTTACGACTCTTTCAACAGTGAATGGGGGCCAGGTCCAATTGTTTTTAAACGTTTTGAGGATCAATGTTCTTGCAGACTAAAAGTTGTTTCTGCAGGCGACTCTGGAACTTTACTTAATCGTGCAATTTTAGAAAAAGAAAATCCTAAAGCTGATATTTTGCTGGGCTTGAATAACAGTGAACTCGAAAAATCATTTAGCTATGATTTGTGGGAGCCCTACCGTTCAAAACTTTTTGAGAAAATTCCCCAGGATTTACGTGTAGACAAAAAATATCGAGTGACCCCGTTTGATTATGGTTTCATTGCATTTGTTTACGATAGTAAAAAGATAAACAATCCTCCAAAAAGTCTGCAGGATTTGATTGATCCTAAATACAGAAGAAAAATTGTTATTGAAAACCCGAAAACCTCTTCTCCTGGATTGTCGATGCTGCATTGGACAATTGCTGTTTATGGTGAAGAAGATTACCTTGATTACTGGAAAATGTTGCAGCCAAATTTACTCTCTGTAACAGATGGCTGGTCCGCGGCTTACGGTATGTTCACCAAGGGAGAAGCGCCGATTGTGTTAAGCTATATCACCAGCCCGGCATATCACCTGGAATATGAAAAAACTGAACGTTTTAGGGCTGCTATTTTTCAGGATGGACATTTTCGTCAAATAGAATTTGCGGGAATCATAAAGGGTACAAAACACATCAAAATGGCGAAGAAGTTTATTGATTTCATGCTTTCAGATAAATTTCAAAACGAGATCCCCTTAACAAACTGGATGTTCCCTATAATTCAGTACGAATCACTTCCAGATTCTTTCAGAATTGCACCTATACCAAAAAAAGTCCTGGCATTGAGACCGGTAAGAGTCAATCATCAAAACTCTAAATGGTTGAAAGCATGGTCCCGGATTATGTCGGAATAACAAAAATCCAATGATGAAGACATATCCTCTTTGTATACTGCAGATTTCTGTACTTCTTTTGCTGGGAACTGGTTTTTATTATCCCATTTTGTGCTTTCTTTCAGGTAGTAACCCTTTGTATCCAGCAGAAAATTTTTTGCAGTGGAAATTTTTTAAGGAGTTTTTTAGTGATCCATGGAATTTAAAAGTCATCGGCTTTTCTATCTATCAGGCTTTTTTCAGCGCTATTCTTTCAATTTTTGTAGGCATTCCTGGGGCATGGTTGCTTACACATTATAACTTCCCGGGGAAGTACTGGTTCCGTCTTTTCACTTACCTTCCTTTCATACTACCATCGATTCTGGTAGTTTTAGCGATGGTCATTTTTTATGGAAACAACGGCTGGATAAATCGTGGACTGATGGCATTACTTGGGACGGATGAACCTCCACTACATTTCCTCTATTCGTTAACAGGAATTTTGATTGCGCATGTTTTTTACAATTTCCCACTGGCTATGAAAATCATTGGAGATCAATGGGAGCGAGTATCATCAAAATACTACCAAGCAGCAAGTTCACTTGGTGTTGGGAATTTGAAAAGTTTTTTTGGAATAACCTTACCGTTATTGATGCCTTCTATCGGCTCAGCCTTTATACTTATTTTTTTATTATGCATGAATAGTTTCGCTATTATTTTAGTACTCGGAGGTGGTATACGTTACACTACAATTGAAGTTTTGATTTATCAACTGGCACGCATTGAGCTGGATTTCTCTGGGGCAGCAAGTTTATCTTTTCTTCAAGCTGGACTTAGTTTAATAGGAATGGCCATTTTACTTAAAGGCAGGGAAGGTAGATTTGAACAGGAATTTGTAAATAAAAGCTGGCTCCCAAAAAAACTGATGGACAAATCTACCAAAGCGTGGTTCGGTTTGTTCTGGATCATAATATTACTGATCTTTGCGTTGGGGCCATTGTTTGCTATTTTGTTAGATTCATTTCGTAAGTTTGAAAATGGCGAATGGATATATACCTGGTACTGGTACAAAGAGCTTTTTACTTTGCGAGAAAATAATCATTTTCTTTCATCTCTATGGAACTCTTTGCAAATCGGAATCGGAAGTGCACTGATTTCTTCCATTTCTGGTCTTGGACTTGTAAGTTTAATTGCTTTCCGAAAAGGTGCAAAGAGGAAATTTTGGGAAATGCTAGCTCTCTTCCCTATTGCTCTGTCTACAGTCGTTTTCGGCATAGCATGGTTCTATTTTTTTCAAGAAAATCTGTCAGGAACTCTGCATTTAATTTTTGTGGTAATGGTAATGCATGCCATTCTAACTAGTCCATACTGGATAAGAATTGTTCTACCAACTATTGAAAGAATTCCTCTTCAGTGGCACACAGAATCCATAATGCTAGGCAAGCATTCTTTTGAATATGGGACCAAGATTTTGTGGCCTTGGCTGCACAAAACTTTTATAATTGCCTTTTTCTTTAGTTTCACACTGTCTCTTGGTGAATTGAATTCCATAATGATGATTGGTGATGAAACAGTACTTACTCTTCCGCTTGAAATTTATAAATCTATT
>CAZOTX010000051.1:0-7458 GCA_964582835.1 uncultured Pseudomonadota bacterium
CAATAATTTTGCTATTTTAATTGCTAAATCATTTGCTCCGTGATGACCGCCCAGCAGTGGTACAACAGCACTTCCGTCTTCTGCGACTGCAATCAAAGGTGGATCATTAAGTTTATTTTTTAAGCACCCTGCCACTCCCCTAATCAAAACTGCTGAAGCACAAATACCGACTATTGCAATGCCTTCATTATACAAAGTTGCAAGATGATCCATGGTATCAGTGAAAAAAATATCTGCATCTGGCTCAGGGCTTTCCTGTGAAATACGATCTGCTTTTCCATGAAGTTCTGCACAAAGTTCTGCTGCAATTATTTTTGCAACCGGCAATGCACTGATTCCCAAGAAAAATACTGCAATTTTTTTCCTCATTAGCCAGTATTGTTTGAGTAACCAGAATTTTTGCGAACGAGAATCATTGAAAAATAAGGAACTTTTTGTGCTTCTAAATTTTCAATTGGAATAATTTGCTGATTATGCATGGTTGCATGCTCCACATATAGAGCACAATGTTCTAGTCTCAAGTGTCTGAGCACTCTCCGAATTTTTGGCATGTGTCTTCCAACTTTCATAATTGCTGCTGCATCGGTTTCTAACAGCCGATGTCGAAGCTCTTTTTCTTCCAAAGGGCCAGGCAAAATAGATAAAATTTCGTTACTTGAAACAAGTGGGAATTTTAATACAGCCGCACAAGCCATTGGCGAAGAAACTCCGGGTACTATTTCAGTCTTGAATTTTGTTGCAAGCCGCTCAAACAAATACATAAACGAACCATAAAAGAATGGGTCACCTTCACAAATTACTGCTACTGATTTTCCTGATTCCAAAGGAATTTTTAACACTTCTGCCGCTTGATCGTATGCTTTCTGAGCTGGAAATGGAGAAACTTCAATCGGTATTCGAAGTGGGAAAAAATCGGGATCTTTAGTCAACAAAGGACGAACAATTTGCAAGGCCATTCCATCACCTACCTCTGGAGCAGGATAAGCAAGAATATCACATTCATTGATCAGTCGTTGAGCTTTAAGAGTTAGTAGTTCTGGATCACCGGGACCCACACCGATTCCATACAAAATTCCTTGAATGTTTTTAACCACAGAGGACATAGAGTTTCGTTTTGAAGAATTAATATTTTTTAATAATAGCAAGTTGAATTACAGAACGGCTTTCTTTCCAGCCCTGAAATTTCCCGAGTTCTTCAGCACGAGAAATACTAAGTCGTGTTAAATCTCCTCCATTTTCATTTTGCCACTTTAATAATTTTTGCTCACCCTCCAGCGTAACTGCATTAACGACCAAACGACCTCCAGGTTTTAGAGCTTTCCAGCAGATTTTTAGCAAATTCCCAGAAGAAAGCCCACCTCCAATAAAAACCGCGTCTGGAGTCGGCAAATCAACCAAAATCTCCGGTGCGATGCCTAAGACTATCCGTAGCATTGGGACTCCCAACTCTCGAGAGTTTTGTTCAATAAGTTTTGCACGTGACTCCGATTTTTCAATAGCCACTGCCAGACAACGAGGGTTTGTACGCATCCATTCAATGGACACCGAACCGCAACCTGCACCAACGTCCCACAAAACTTGACCTACTACTGGCATCAATCGTGATAGTGAAACGGCCCTAATTTCGCGTTTAGTTAGTTGTCCGTCGTGAAAAAATGCTTCGTCAGGAAGTCCCGGAATTCTACTAAGGATGGTTGCGTTACTTTCGGGTATACACTCAATGGCCATAGCGTTCAATGGAGCACCTTCTGGATGATTCCATGAATCAGCTTGTCCTGAGATTTGTCGCTCTTTCCTACCACCTAAATGCTCTAAAACCGTTATTATACTTTTTCCAAAACCTCTTGTACTAAGCAACTTTGCAGCTTTTTTCGGACTTTTTTCATCCTTGCTGAGAACTAGTAATTTAGCATTAGGTTGAACGAATGGATGCAGCATTTCTACAGGACGACCATGTATCGTCAGTGTTTCAACATCAGGAAGTGACCAACCGATTCGTGAACAGATCAAAGAAAAAGTAGTCAAAGCCGGTTTGATCCAAATTTCCTCAATTGACAAATGCTGTAACAATTTGGTTGCAATTCCATAACATAATGGATCCCCACTCGCCAAAATAGTAACTTTTTGAACACTTGTGGTGTTCTTGGGACGCCAACTGACAATTTGTGAAACAGCATCCCGAAGAGGCGAAGTCCAAACGATTCGTCTCCCTTCCCAGTCATCCGGAATCATCTTGAGATGTCGATCTCCGCCAAGCACAATTTCAGATTCGTAGAGCAAGTCTCTAGCATTGGCATTCAAATCGTTCCAACCATCTTCGCCAATACCAATTATCCGAAGCCATTTTTTTGAAATGTCAGACATTTTAACTTTGAAAAATTTTTTATTTGCTACTTATCAACAAAAATTATAATTGATTTAGTCTTAACTTTTCGGCCGTTGATTAATGCAAAAATTTCAGAATTTGTTTTTGCAAATTAATTTCCAGTTTATTTCTATGTTAATCTGGAGAATAACCCCTTAAATTTCATATTGTTTTGCAACAGCATTGACTGCCGCAGAGGCTAATGCGCTGCCGCCACGTCTTCCTGATAGTGTCAAAAAAGGGACTGTTTTACGGCATTGTTTTTCGAGTAGTTTTTTCGATTCTGTAGCACCGACAAAGCCGACTGGGAACCCAAAAATAACAGCAGGGGGCTCAACTCCTTCTGTGAGGATTTCCAACAGACGAAATAATGTTGTGGGTGCATTCCCAATTGCAACCACTGCTCCAGCGAGATGAGGTCTCCAAAATTCTACTGCCGCCGCAGAACGTGTTGTTTCCATTTTATTTGCAAGTGGAGCACATTCTGGATGATTATTCCAACATCTAACCGTATTATTTGCAGGCAGGCGTGAACAAATAATTCCTTCAACAACCATTCTGGCATCGCACAAAACAGGTGCCCCTTTAAGCAATGCAGCATGTCCTAATTGAGCCGCATTTGGAGAAAATACCAGATCCTCTACAATATCTGGCATTCCGCAGGCATGAATTAAGCGTACAGTGAGCTCAGCAATATCTGCGGGAAGTATTGACAAGTCTGTTTCATTGCGGATGGTTGCAAATGACTGACTATAAATTGTTTTCGGATCACGAAGATAATCCTCGTTCATTCGGTTCCAGGCTTTCTAGAATTTTCTTCCAAAGTTTTCGGTCCTAAAGGATGATCTGCGTGTGGGTAAGGATGGTGTCCGTGTTCGTGCTCATGATTGTGGGAATGTCCATGATCATTGGAATGTTGATGAAAGTGAGAGGACTCATTCTCCGCCATATTTGAGTTTTCAACCTCCGTACCCGCCCCTGCTCCAATTCCTTCAACATGGTGGTGATGGCTTTCTTGTCGCAGACCAACTTCATTCTCAAACCCTAAAAACTTCTCTCGGTATTTGCAAAGCTTGCAGTTCATGTTGTTTACTCCATTTCGAATTTCTTCAACCCGCTCTGCAAAAGCATCCAAAACAAGTGGATGATCATTAAGATATGACGCTTTGATGAAATCTATTTCAGGATGTTTGGCAGCCACGATGTCGGTGAAATGGTAAATGCGTTTTACAAGAATTCCAGTAAACAAAAAATATGGAAACACTACTATCCGTTTGTAGCCTAAGCGGGTTGCGTGTTCCAGTCCTGGTTCTACCAGAGGGAAGGTCACTCCAGAATAAGCCGTTTCAGCCCAACCGATTCCAAGCCCTTCCCAGAGCATTCGTGTTACTTTTGAAACATTGGAATTTGCGTCAGGATCAGATGCCCCCCTACCAACAACTACTAGCAAAGTATCCTCACGGGAAACCTTGTCTCGGGCTTTCTGCAAAGCATCTTCAACACGTTCACCTGCAGCACGAATTAGTTTGAGATCTATTCCTAATTCCCGTGCATACGAAATTTCCAATTCTGGATATTGTAATTGGTAGGCGTTTAATACAGAAGGTATATCGTTTTTTGCGTGGCCCGCCGCAAACAGCATTCCAGGAATTGCAAGAACTTTGCTAATACCTTTGGACCTTAATGCATCCAAACCTGTTCGAATCACAGGAGTAGCAAATTCCAAAAATCCCCAGTCAGTCACATATTTTGGGAGTCTTTCTTTCAGACCATGTGCTACGGCTTGAAATTCCTCAACTGCCTCTGAATCTCTACTTCCGTGTCCGCAGACTAAAACTCCGAATTGCTCATCCATTCTAAATTCCAATTTTAGGTTAAATTTTGATTAATTATTGTATCAAAACTATGCAAAGATAAGTGAAAATTTTTATGTTATTAAGAAAAAAAATAGTTTTTGTTTCAAAGTAATTTTAAAAGACCCCCTATGAGATCAAGGTGAAATTATTATTAACAGGAATTTTGTCTTAATTATTAATATAATTTTTTCAAAAAGTCATTCTTTTCCGAGTCAGAAAAAATACAAAAGATCAATAGGTTCTTAAAAATTATTTCGGACTTAAAAAATTTCTAACTGATCATAAAATAATTTTACTGCTATAGTTACTGTTTTTAGAAGAATAGTAATTTATTAAAACTTCCCCAATTGTCTTAATCCATCATAAAGAACTACCGCAACCGAAGATCCAAGATTTAAACTCCGCACCCCTTTTTCCCACATTGGTAAAGTAAAACAACGTTCAGGGAAACTGTTCATCCATTCGTCGGGCAGGCCAGAAGTTTCTTTCCCAAAAAACAAGTAATCTCCCTCATGTAGTTGAATTTTTGTGTAGGGCCTATCATTGTGTACAGAAAGAAAATGGAAATTTTTTGGATCAAGTGTTTCAAAAAAAATTTGTGCATCAGGGAAATGATCCCAACTCACCCATTGCCAATAATCTAATCCTGCACGTTTGAGTCGATTATCACTTAAATCAAACCCAAGTTCCCCCAGTAAAATTAGATGACATTTTGTAGCTGCACACAGTCTGGCAATATTACCTGTGTTTGGTGGGATTTGAGGTTCGTAGAGAACAATGTTCAGAGGTGGATTCTTGTGAAGCCGCATCAGACAATTGTGGGATGAAGTAAAAAACTTCAGTTTTTCCACGGATAATTTGTTTTTTCCAATGCCAGTGTAATTAATCTACCTAGCAGTTCAGAATAAGCTAAACCGGATGCATCCCATAGTTTTGGATACATGCTGATTTTTGTAAACCCTGGCAATGTATTTATTTCATTTAGGATGAATGAATTATCTTCAAGAAGAAAAAAGTCGACTCTGGCCATGCTTCGGCATTCTGTATGGATAAAAGCCTCCACTGCAGTATCTCGGATTTGCGTGGAAACGTCCGGGTCTATTTCTGCAGGAATGACTAACTTCGCCCCATCTTCTTCTACATATTTTGCCTCATAAGAATAAAACTCACCTATTGGAACAATCTCACCTAAAACTGTTGCTGCTTCTGGAGAATCGTTTCCTAGTACAGAGCACTCAATTTCTCTTCCGCAAATCGCTTCTTCAACTATAACCTTGCTGTCTACTGCAAATGCTTTCTCTAGAGCCTGCGTATATTCATTTTTGGTTTGAACCTTAGAAACACCAAGTGAAGAACCTTCCCTGCAAGGTTTTACAAATATTGTCTCACCCAGTTTCTGAACAGCTTCTGCAAAAGTCAATTCATCAGGATTGCGTAGCAGTTTGTAGCTCGCAACAGGTACTCCACGTTGTATCATTAATCGTTTTGTCACATCTTTGTCCATACAAATTGAAGAACCGTAAACGTCAGCACCGACATAAGGTTTTCCAAGCAATTCTAGCAAACCCTGCAAGGCCCCGTCTTCACCAAGTTTTCCATGAGTGATTGGAAAAAACACATCAACTTTGGCCAACTCGTTTCCTGAGTGATCTTTTGTTGAGTTTTTGAGACCTGGCCTTCCAGTTTCAGGAAGTAAGGTCGGAAAATTTTTACTAAACTTAACTTGACTTACATCATCGACATTTTCCAAAAATTCAGCAGTTTTTCCCAAAAACCAGTCACCATCTTTATCTATCCCAATTAATAATACATCATATTTTTCACGGTCAAGAGCAGCTTGAATGTTATGAGCAGAAATTAATGACACCTCATGTTCTCCACTTAAACCTCCGCAAATTAGGCCAACGGTGATTTTTTTGTTGGATTTTAAATGATTTTTTCTCACGTCAAGTACCTGTTCCTTTTTTATGAAATACTCTCACTAAAACTATAGAGTCTCTCAATAACATAATAGTTTTGGAATCCCCCCTTCTTCATTCATTAGTTGAAGCAAAAAAATATTCCTACAATTCTTAATATTTTTCAAAAACAGGGATTCCAAAATGAGAAGGTGTCATATTATTTTGATTTTCTACAAAATATTGTTTTTAAATACGAGCATTTTCTCCTTTTCTAATTAAATTATTCTTTTTTTAGAGACAAAGCTTTGATCCTAATATGCAATTCATCAAGTTGCCCTGTTTTAACAGAAGAAGGTGCATTTGTCATTAAACAGCTAGCTTTTTGAGTTTTAGGGAATGCAATCACGTCACGAATCGAATTTGTTTTTAGCAAAAACATCATCATGCGGTCAAAACCCAGAGCAATTCCACCATGCGGCGGAGCACCATAAGAAAGTGCTTTCATCAGAAAACCAAATTTACTTTCAATTTCTTCTTTAGTTAATTTCAGCAAATGGAATACTTTTTTTTGAATATCTTCCCGATGGATACGAATACTTCCTCCTCCAATTTCAACTCCGTTTAATACAACATCATATGCTCTAGAACGAATTTTTTCAGGTTCCTGATCTCCGAATTTTTCCAAATCATCTATTTCAGGCATTGTGAATGGGTGGTGGCTGGAAGTATAACTTTTTTCGGTTTCACTATATTCGAAGAGAGGAAAGTCTGTAACCCAGACAAATCGGAATTCATTTTCATCAATTAATCCACGCCGCCGCGCAATTTCTTTTCGTAAATTACCCAATGTATCGTATACTACTTTTTTTATGTCTGCACAAAACAGAACCAAGTCACCCACAGTTAAACCGACACGTTCTTCAAGTGCCAGTTTTTGTTCATCAGTGAAAAACTTAGCAATCGGCGATTGCCATCCGTCTTGGTTACTCTTTATCCAGGCCATACCTTTTGCTCCAAAAATTTGGGCAAATTCAGTCAGGTCATCGAGATCTTTTCGTGAAAAATCTGATCCTCCGGGAACACAAATAGCATTAACAATCCCACCCTTTTCCACGATCTGTTTAAAAACACGCAATTCACATTCTGAGGCAATATCAGAAATATCTTTGAGCTTTAAATCAAATCGGATATCCGGAGCATCAGAACCATAGTTTAACATCGCCTCCTGATATGTCATGCGTGGAAATGGCGTTTCGACTTTTACATTTATGGTTTCTTCAAATAACTTAACCATCAAGCCTTCTGTCAACTTAAAAATTTCTTCTGGTTCAGTAAA
>CAZOTX010000052.1:0-7445 GCA_964582835.1 uncultured Pseudomonadota bacterium
TTGGAATATGTGGATGATGTAACACTGATGGAAGCTTTTTCTGGTAGGCACACAATGAATAACTGAAAATTATGATTGAAGAACTTAAGGAACGCGGGTTTTTTCAACAGATTACTCATCCGGAGGATTTGGCAAAAAAATTGGAATCAGAACGTATTTGCTGCTATGTTGGGTTTGATCCCACGGCAGGCTCGCTACATGTTGGACACCTAATTCCACTGATGGGGCTTGCGCATATGCAAAAAGCAGGACACAGGATAATTGCCTTAATGGGAGGTGGAACGGCGATGATCGGAGATCCCAGTGGAAAAACCGAAATGCGAAAAATGTTGACTGAAGAGCAACTGCAATCCAATATCAATGGGATGCTTCCCCAACTTGAAAGATTTTTAGATTTTAGTGAGGATGCAATTCTTATAAATAATGTGGAATGGTTGCGTAATTTAAATTACATTGATTTCCTGCGTGAAATTGGCCGTCATTTTTCAGTTAACCGGATGCTCTCTTTTGAAACTTACAAGATTAGACTAGAATCAGGATTAAGCTTTCTAGAATTCAATTATCAACTATTGCAGGCCTATGACTTTCTAGAGTTGAATCGACGTTTTGATTGCTGCCTACAAATGGGTGGAGATGATCAATGGGCAAACATCATTTCCGGAACTGATTTAATTCGCAGATTAGAAAGAAAAGAGGCATACGGTTGGACATATCCTCTCTTGACTACCTCTTCAGGCGAAAAGATGGGAAAAACTGGGGAAGGTGCTCTCTGGCTTGACTCGAAACTTACTTCGGCATATGAGTACTACCAGTATTGGGTAAATACGGAAGATGATGATGTAGAAAATTTTTTGTCCTTATTTACTTTTTTATCTATGGGAGAAATAAAGGAATTAGGAAAACTTCAAGGTGCAGACATCCGAGAAGCTAAAAAGAGGCTAGCTTTTGAAACTACAAGTATCATTCATGGAGAAGAAAAAGCACTTCAGGCTCAACTATCAGCGCAGGCTCTTTTTTCAGGAACAACAAATGAAGGAATTGTTGACAAATCAAATGTACCCAGCACCAGAATTGCATCGTGCAATTTATCTGATGGCGTTGGGATTTTAGATATTTTTCTAAAAACTGGACTTTGCAAGTCCAAAAGCGAAGTACGGCGTTTACAGGAGCAAGGTGGTGTTTACGTAAATGATGAGCGTATTGAAGATCCAAAATTTTGTATTGGGAGGACTGACATTCGGGATGGAGAAATTTTGTTGCGAGCAGGTAAAAAACGTTTTCACCGAATAATTGAAAAAACTTAACAGGAGTATTGGTTAAGTCTCTTGCAATGTACAACTCAAGGACGAAAAACTGATTATTGGGAGATTGTATTTTTAACATTGAGATATGTGGATGGAAGAATTGAGACCTTACCGTCAATAGAATTTGGAATTGATCGTAAGGAATCATAGTGTTCGTATGATCTAGCTATAATAACTTATTAAGATGAATATGATGTTCTATCTGCATATTCGGTTCGGAGCATTTATTTGTAATCAAAACAATAGTGGAACTTTGTTCCAGTTCAATTTTCGCAGATTTTTTTACTAAATAGTTCTTAGTAATGCTCTATCTAAATCAGCTAAAATGGAGTCAAGATTCGTTTCACTTCCTGTTGCAATTCTGATCAGGTGACGCGGAAGTTTAATTTCTTCAAGCTCCTGATCTGTATCAAAGTAATGAGTCAGCATCGGGTATGGACAAATGAGAGTTTTATTTGAACCAATGGTTGGGGCTTTGAGGATGTTAGAAAATTCACTGTCATGGAATATCTGCAAACCTTCTTCACTGTCATCTTTCAGTGTAAAACTGACGACTCCTCCAATTCCTGAGAGTAATTTTTTAGCATTGTGAAAAGAAGGATGAGACGGTAGAGATGCGTGATAAACACGTGATACCGCAGAATGCCCTTCTAGGAAATTGGCAACGACGGCACCATTTGAGTTAAACCGATCCATCCTCTCTTCAAAATCCTGCATGTAATTCCACAATACCAATGATTCTAAAGGAGATATTGTCAGCCCCCAATTCTTTTGAAAGTTTTCCATAGAGAGTGAATTTTCATTATTTTTCACTAGTACTATTCCACCTGCGTGATCATTGGAACCACTCAGATATTTGGTCGTACTGTGAATAACATAATCCACTCCGTAGTCCATTGGCTGACAGTTTATTGGAGAAGCAAGTGTATTGTCCACTACGAAAGGGATCCCAAAAGAATTTGCAATTTTACCTATTTTCTCCAAATCTGGAACTTCTCCCAGGGGATTTGTAATTGTTTCAGTGATAATCATTGCCGTCTTATCACTTAAAATTCCCGTTAAGCTTTCAATTTCATCCAAATTCAGAAAGATTGCTTCCCAATTTGAAGACAGTCCAGAATCCATCAGGAGGGTATAGCTTTCACTATAGAGTAAGCCTATCACAATTACCTGAGTTTTGTTTTTTTTCCTCAGTAAATTCAATACCGAAAAAATTGCTGACATTCCGGAGGGGAAGAAATACCCAGAGGAGGCATGTTCCCACTTACATAATCTTTGAGAAATTAAAATTTCTTGAGTTGTGTATTTTTGTCTTTTCCCAGGTATTGAGAATTCGTTAATATTTTTTGAACCTATATTTTGTTCCTGGAAATGCTCGAGAAAAACCGCAGCATTTCGTGCAGACAGAATTGGTCCACTACGATTACGTATTTCAGTCAATTCTGCAATTTGCCTGTCTGCACTACTTAGAATAACGCCACCTTCAATTCCAGAAAAATCAGGACTTGTGTATAAAGTATTAATCTTTGACACCCAAAAAGTCAGGTCACTGGGCCAATTATCTAAATCTGGAGGATATGTAGAAAAAATAATTACGGGTATTCTAAGTCTTTTTAGCTTTACAAACCAATTAGCTTTTTTTTTGAGAAATGTTTCGGGTTCTTTCATTTCAAGCAGTATAACATTATTTTTTTTTGGAGAAATATTTTCAGGTTCAATAAGCTTATCTATATCCAGTGAATGACAGGTTAAATCTAGAATTTGAAGCGATTCTGCTAGGAGTGATGAAATCACAGAAAAATATAGAATTGTTCGAGGACGTGTTTCGCGCAAGTAAATAAGCAATTCAAATAAAGCTGCACGTCCGGAACAGTAAGTCAGAGCATGTCGTGAGTTGGAGCGGGCGGATAATTCCAATTGGAGGTCTACGACCTGGCGTGGTGGAACAAAACGGTAATATCCATGCTCGAGTTTTCTATCACCATTTTTCCATTCCTTAATAAATTTGATTGTGGGTAAAATACCAGTTATTCCAAAAGTACCTCCCACCAAACCAGAAACGATTGAAGATGAATCTGTCAAAACTGGAGTAATGTCAAAATCTCCACTACTTTCATTAAACCTCGCTAAAATAGCTCCGTCCGGTTTCCCTTTGGTGGTACCACAAACTAAAAATGTAATTCCCGGATAACGTGCTTTCCCATTCCACATCGCATCCTTTTTGTCCTTTTCCGAAAAATATGCACCAACATCTGGATGGCTGTGAAAAATGATTTTAATTTCTTTCCCATCTTTTTTTAATGAACGTTCTAAAATCATTTGCTCACGCGGTTCAATCATAAATCCGTCTTGTGCTGTTCTGTCATACTGTTCAGGATACTTCAAATGCATTTCGTTCATTATATTTCGCATCGGCAGCACGGTTTCAAGGGAGTCAGGATTTTCGCGATTGCCAACGATAAATCCACATGCCTCTTCCGGATATGCATCTACACCATACTTGTGACATTGTGACAAAATATTTTCTGGAATTACCATTTGGTTAAAAAAATTGTTGAAATTTTATTGTGAGAATGTCGAATTGGATTGTCCACCTTGCTTTTAGTATTGAGGCATTTCTGGGTCTATCGTTTCAGCCCATAGATCAATACCACCCTTCAAGTTTTTAAGATTCTTATAGCCATCATTTTTAAGTTTTTTAAGTGCGAGCATTGAACGTTTACCTTTGTAACAATATAGATAAATTGTCTTATCTGGATCCAATTTACTTTTAGCAGTATCAAACCCGCTCAACGGTAGAAGTTGAGCACCATCTATACGGCAAATATCCCATTCAAAGGGTTCACGTACATCAACCAAAACAGCAGAAGGATCTTTCTCCATTGCTTCTTTAAATTCCCGTGGAGAAAGATCATACTCAACTTCATCAATCTCACCCCGAAATTTTGTTCCTGGTATTGTAATATCGCAAAAGGCTTTGTAATCAATCAATTTTGTTACACTAGGGAATTCTCCACAAAGAGTACATTCTGGATCTTTCCTTATTCGTACCTCTTTGAAATCCATTTTCATTGCGTCATAAAGCAGCAAACGTCCAATAAGAGGATCCCCTCCATCTAAAATCATTTTAATTATTTCAGTTGCTTGAATCAATCCAACTACGCCTGGGAGCACGCCCAGAACACCTGCAACTGCTCAACTAGGAACAAGTGCTGCTGGTGGTGGTTCGGAATAAAGACATCGGTAACAAGGGCCTCCGTTCTCAGGGGAAAAAATAGTAATTTGTCCCTGAAAGCGAAAAATTGAAGCTGAAACTAGTGGTATTTTTGAAAAATATGCAGCATCGTTGATCAAGTAACGTGTTTCAAAATTGTCTGATCCGTCTGCGACAATGTCATATTGACTGAATAATTTGAGGGCATTGTTTCCCTCCAGACGAGTGTTGTGAATTTCAACTTCTATATTAGGATTACCAGCTAAAATAGTGTCGCGTAGTGATTCTACTTTTGCACGACCTTCATCAGCAGTTGTATGTGCGATTTGCCTATGTAAATTGCTGTGGTCTACCTCGTCAAAGTCAACCAGTCCAATTGTTCCTACTCCAACTGCCCCTAAATACATACCCAGTGGAGAGCCAAGCCCTCCAGCTCCAATCATTAGGACTCGTGCCTTTTTTATTTTTAATTGGCCTGCCATTCCAACTTCTGGTAAAGTTAGGTGTCTGCTGTAGCGACCTATTTCTTCATTATTTAATTTCATAATATTACCCCAATAAATAATTATTATTTCATTTTAACCTCCTGCGATTGATGGTACTATCTGGATGCAATCTCCGTCTTGTACCTTACTCTTCATTCCATCCATATAACGGATATCATCATCGTTGAGATAAACATTGATAAAATTATGAACTTTACCGTTTTCGTTAAACAGATTTGGTTTCAGCCCGGAAAAGTCTTTACACAAAAAATCAAATGCCTCCTCAACTGAATTACCTTGTACCTCAATCTTGTCTTTGTCATTAACATACTGCCTTAGTGCAGAGGGAATTTCGATAACTACACTCATAACGCTCCTTTTTTCTGGAAAATGGCCTAGTTGTCCATATATAATTATATAATAGAATTGTTTATTTTATTAAACACATGTTCAATATAATGAATATAACATTAAATTTTGATCATGCAAGTAAAAAAACTTAATAAATTGTAACTTCTTAATTCAAAATCCACGAGTTTAATCGTTTAATCTCGATGGTATGTAGGGATGTTATAAAATTACAGGAAGTTTTCAAGTACTTCCCTTAGGTTCAAATGACACATTTTAGCGAAAATATTGATATCTAAAAAAATCTAACTTAAGAGTTACTTAAGCAGGATTACCTTGGAAAAGTATAATACAAAATTAATTTAAATGTAGTTAGTTTAGAGGAAAGGTGAAAACAAATAATTCAATTTTGGAAGCTCCTCCAAAGGTAGGTTTGGAAATTCAACGGTTGAGACTTCAGCACAATCTTACCTTGGAACAATTAGCAGTCAAATCTGGAGTTTCAAAATCTATTCTGTCACAAATTGAGCGAGATTTGAGCAATCCGACTTTAGCTACAATTTGGCGCATAACAAAAGCTCTGGAAAGTCCAATTGAAGAAATTCTCTCCATGAAAGAGGGAACAAAGTGTTTTGAAAAAATAAGCCAGAATGCAACTCCGGAAGTTTTGAGTGAAGACAGTGGATTCCGCTTGAAAATTCTTGGAACACTAACAACTGTTTCTACTGTACAGTGGTATGAATTTTTGGCCGAACCAAAAGCAGAATTAGTTTCAGAAGCACATGGAGCAGGTAGTCTAGAAAGTTTGACTTTGTGTAGAGGGGAATTGACCGTAATAGTTGGAGTTGAAAGGCAAAATATTTGTAAAGGTGATACTTTACGTTTCTCAACAGATGTTCCGCATAGGTTGACAAATGAAGGAAAGGGGATGGCTCACGGTTTTATGGTTAATTTATTGTAAGTTCGAATCTTTGGTTCGTAATTCAAGAAATTAATCTTTAAAAATTAGTTAAATTTAACATACTTTTTCGCCCCTAAAACATGAATGGAGGAAATTATAGAATCTCTCAGTTATCCCTTCCATTGCAAATTTGGTTTCGATGGCTGAGACGATTGAGTTTTACACTTTACGGCCAATGTGATAATGAACCAGATGGAAAACTTATAAAAGTACAGTCTTTCTAATATAATTCTATGCTTGAGTTTCCACAAAAGAATCCGGCCTATCGTTGCCAGGAAAGTGTAAATCACACTGCTAAATCGAACTGATTATGCTGTCATGATTGTATGGGTGAAAATTGGGTTCAAGATGAAACCTAGAATAGTTTTTCTTAAATTAACATATTCTGGTATTGAGATTTAAAGTTTTAACTATATGTTTAAGAGCATTTGCCTCAACTATTTAAAGAAATCTTTTTGATGCTTCTTTTCATGTTATTAATTTTCCATAATTTTCTTAGGATTATGTGCTGAACAATCGGGTACTTGTGAAATTTTGCAGTCATGATTCTCAATTAGGAAGGTACAAGTCATTTTTATGTTACTTCTCTTTGAAAGGATGTGGGGTGTATTTGGGAATGGATTAATTCAGACGAGTGTAAATATTTAAGATAATTTTTCCAATAAAAAAGGAATACAGCGCTCCGTTGCACCAGCTTGTGTTTCAACAATCTTTTTGGATTGTCTACCCAATCGAACACATTGCTCTTGGTTACTCAATAAAGAAAAAAGCCAGTTTTCAAATTCAGATGAATTTTTAATGCTGGTTACCAATTTTTTCTCAAGCATCATCAGAGCCTCCATTGAATTATTGTATTTTGGTCCAAAAGCAACTGATGCTCCCATCGCTGATGGTTCGAGAATATTATGAACTCCAGTTGTAAAAGCTCCTCCGATGTAGGCCATTTTTGTATAATGATAAATGCCTGCTAATATACCTAAAGAATCAATCAAGAGGATACGGACATCTAAAGTGGCGGTATTTACTTGAGACCAGCGCACCATTGGAGTTCCAATAAAAAAAGTTTCTGCATTTCTCAAATGTTCTTCTGTAGGTTCATGTGGTGCTATAACCAAAAACAATTCAGGAAATTT
>CAZOTX010000053.1:0-7406 GCA_964582835.1 uncultured Pseudomonadota bacterium
AACAGCAATCCGTATTACTCAGGATGCGGAAAAAATTGCCAAAGAAAATGGAGAACAATTTGAAACAGCTTATCTTTTACCGCATGCCAATTTCCGAATAGGACGCTCCTATCAAAAAATGAATTTTCAACATGAGGCTGCAGTTTACTACAAAATACTGCAGGAACGTTTCCAAAATTCTATTGAGGCAATGGAAGCAAGCTTCTGGAAGGGAATGAGCGGTATAAACCAGCGGCAATGGGCAAATGCTATCACCGAATTTAAAGAATACCTGCGTACCTCACCTGAACCAAAATTTTTTGTTGTCACCCATTACAAAATGGCACAGGCTTATTACCAGCTTAAACGTTACATTACTGCTAAAGAATTTTTTGATATAGCAAGGAATGCAGACAAGGACTACGTTAAGGATGATCCCACACTTTTGTTTCATATGGGTGAGACATATTATGAAAATGCCGATTATGTTACTGCTCGTGAAATTTTCAGAATCCTACTAGAAAAATATCCTAAAGCAGATTTTTCCAAGTTGGTTGCTCTGAGATTAGGAGATTTTCTAAGGGATGAGGGTAAAGAAAATGATGCTATTAAATCATATAAAAACGCAATCAGCAGTTACACTAGAGAGATTGCACTGCTTGGTAAATTACGGATTGCAAACATTCAAGCAAAACGCCCCTACTCTGATGAGCATCTTGAAGCAATAAAAATTTATGATGAAATCCACAGACTCTATCCTGAGACACCACAAGCGAAAGAAGCTCTCCTACGAAAGGGACTGACTCTTACTCTCTATGGCTATTACCTTCGAGCTATCAAAACTTTGGAAAGTTTCATGGAGAAATATCCACAAAACGTTTATGTACAAAGAAATGTTATCCAGGAGAACATTGACGAGAATCTTAAAGGATTGATTGACCAGTATTTTCGCCAGGATGACACACTTGCACTAGTAAGTGCCTTTAGTGATTATAAAGCCAAATATTTATTTAATTTCCGCTTTGACACAACCCTATTTCAAACCGCAGTGGCACATCGTAAACTGGGTTTTTACGAGGAGACATTAGATATTTTACGTTTTCTTGAAACACGGTCTGGAGGTACAATAAGTGAGCTTGTACAGCTAGAAAAAACTCTTACACTCCTGGAAAAAGAAGATCTGACCGAAGCCCGCGATACAATTGCAGGATTTCTACAAAAATATCCTGCAAGCCCTTATGATGCAAAAGCGAGAAAATTGTTGGCCAAAATTTACCGTAGGAAAAAATCTTATCCAAATGCTCTTCTAGTTTATAATCAAACTTTACAAAAATATGATCAAAACAATGATCCACTTTCAGCAGAAATTGTCCCGGAACTCTATTATGATTTGGGAGAAATGCACGAAGAAACAGGAAATTTTGTAGACGCCGGTGAGGCTTTTCAAGGAGCGGTTTCAAGTTATAATCATCCGCTTGATCATCCAGATACACCAAAATATATTATCCATAGCCATTTCCTGGCAGCAGAAATGTTCAACAAAGCTCAAAACGATGCAATTTCTCTAAAGAGCTATCAAAGATCAATTATGCTTTATGCAGATAATGAAAACGAGGAAATAAAAGAACGTGTTTTTTGGGCTCGTTATCAAATCGGCAGTATTTATGCACGTCAGGGAAAAAAGCAGCAGGCATTAAAATTATTTAAAGAACTGGTCGATCACAAAGATGGAAAAGGTAAGCTTTGGAAAAAACTTGCTGCAGAAAATTATCGCTCAATTTCAAGAAAATTGGCTTACGATGAATATCTAAAAGAATGAAAAGTTTTAAATTGTAATGAAAAAAGTGTCATTCTAAAAAGGTTAAAACTTATCTGATTATGAATAATTGAAACAAGAATATCTCATCTTTCAAAAAAATAATTTTTTTCTCAGTAAATTGTGAATCCAGTGTTTAAGTTATTTGGTTATATATGTTACAATTCCAGATCCCTTCCATGGACGGCAACACTTGCTTTTAAAATTTTCTTAAGGTCCTCTCTTTTAAATTCTGGAAATTCTAACAATTGCCTTTTGACTGCCTCTAAATCACCTCTCAGCGCATCATGAACAATTTTTTGTAGTGATTCATGTTCTGCCAAATGTTGTTCCTCACCAGAACGGTCATGTTTGTGGATTAAAGTATAACCTGGTATCTTTTTCCTCTCACTCGCCACTTCAAATCTTAAATCATATTTTTTAGAAATTTTCTTTCTCATTATCTTACCATTTTAACTATTAAACGACTTGAACTTTCTATAATTTACAACTATCAAGTAGGGTTATAATTGTTAACAACATTAGGAATTTAATTCGACACTTCTAATCATCCCAAATTGAGTTTTCAGGAAGAGATTCTTCTACAATCTCAGAAGGTTTCTCTTTCTGACGCTCATTTTGTACTAATGAACCAAGATAAAACATTAAATCTTGAATTCCATATCCGCTGACAGAAGAAATACGAAAGACTGTTTCTCCAAAACCTTCAAGAAACTGCTGCAACTCATCCAGTGGTTTAAAATGACTAACACTGTCTAGTTTTGTAAATGCCACAGCACGGGATTTTTCTAATAATTTTGGCGAAAATAGTTCCAGCTCTTTCATCAAAGTCTGGTATTCTTCCTGAGGTGGATTTTCGGAAAATCCTGAAACATCGAGCAATATTAACAAACTCGTAGTACGCTCTATGTGACGTAAAAACTTATCTCCCAGTCCTCTACCATTGTGTGCACCTTCAATAATTCCTGGAATGTCGGCAATCACAAATGGATCAAGATTATTTGATTTCACAACACCAAGTTGCGGGACCAACGTAGTAAAAGGATAGTCTGCAATTTTTGGATGTGCTTGAGATACACTACCAATTAGAGTTGATTTCCCAGCATTTGGGAATCCAACCAAGCCGACATCTGCCATCAATTTCAGTTCCAGTCGGACCCAACATTCATGTCCCCGTTCTCCGAATTCGTGATACTCAGGGGAACGGTTGGTTGAAGTTTTAAAACGTGCATTACCTCTTCCTCCACGCCCTCCAGCAAATAGCAGATAGTCCTTTTCTTCAACTACCTCCAAGAAAATTTCACCAGTTTCAATTTTTTTTACAACTGTCCCAAGTGGAACATGAATGTGAAGATCTTTCCCGTTCCGCCCGTGTTTGTCGCTACCACCACCGTTTAATCCATGCTCTGCATGTTGATGTTGCTGAAAAGAAAGATCAAGTAGAGTGTTTCTACCCGAATCTCCAAACAAAATAATGTCACCACCTTTCCCTCCGTCACCACCGTCTGGTCCTCCATGTGGAACATATTTTTCCCTCCGAAAGGCTGAACATCCTGCCCCTCCATTCCCAGAACGTGTATGGATTTTAACTGAATCAACAAATTTCATGAAAAATACTAGTGAAAAAAAAAACTTTTTGAGATATAATTTCGAAAATTTCTTAGAAAAATATTTTAATCAATGTCCTAGTGAAGGGCAAGTCATGCATATAATTTTAAATTATTTCAAAATCTTTCACTTTGCCATTTTATTTATTGACTGGAAAAAGAGAACTAATTTTTAAAAAGTAACTTTTTGAAAAAAATTTTAAGAAACATGGAAGAAGCGGTTACCAAAGGAGTGCAGGTTAAGGTTGAATCTTTTTTCCTTGATTCTCATTCAGTTCCTGAAGAAAAACTCTATGTCTTTGCTTACCATATCCGTTTGAAAAATTTGAGCAGTAGGACTGTGCAACTTCTAAAAAGACATTGGATAATAACTGACAGTAACGGTGAAATAAATGAGGTGCAGGGTTATGGTGTGGTTGGTGATCAGCCAGTTTTGGTTCCCGAGGAGGAATATGAGTATACAAGCGGATCACAGCTTAAATCCCCTGTAGGAACTATGCAGGGTACGTATCAAATGACAACAACCAACGGAGAAAAATTTGATGTTAAGATTCCATGCTTCACTCTTGCCGTACCAGGAAAAATAAATTGATACTAATTATTTGATTTTCAACCAAATTGCACCAGAACCCCCGAAACACGCAGGTGCATTATGAAAATCACTGATATACTCTTCTCCATTACGTTCCAACCAAAGCTGTACTTCTCTCTTAAGGACAGGACCCTGTTTCCCCGAATGGTGCCCCTTTCCGGTAATTATAAGTGCTCTTCTTAATTGATTTGCATGGCAAGTCATTACAAAATTCTGCACCATCATAATTGCTTCTTCACGGGTTTTACCATGTAAGTCTAACTCCGCATCTGGACAAGATTCTTTTTCTAAATAAGAAGATCTAGATTTTTTTCGATAAGATTCAGAGTGCGGCACTTCCACTACGGGATCTTTGTCCGGAACATCGTTAATTCCGGAAAAAATCTTTTCCATTAGAGCATCGTTTTGCTCCGATTCCTCAAAAATCAGATTTGTCGGGGCTGAATTTTTCTTGCCCATTTTTGCCGTTATCAAAAATAGTATCGCGCGGCTATTGCATTATAGAAATTTTGAGTATTGTCTTCGATCCCCTGTTTTCGCTGTACACCTAATTCCAGTGAAAAACAAAAATTTGGACTGCTCAGAGGAAAAAACTCACTTCCAGAATAAAGTCTAAAAATTGTGCCACGTGTGCTGTCTATGGAAAGAATTCCTGCACCAGCTCCATAAAAAAGATCGGTAGAGCCTTCAACCATGAAAACCCGTGAATAACGTAATTCAAACCCAAATTTTTCCTGTTTACCTGAACTGTAACCAACAATAAGTTCCGCTGCATCAACTGCGCTAACCCAATTTTTTACTGAAAGGTTTTCCTCATTACCATTTGGACGATAGTGAAGACCAATTCCAAGCCTTCGGGCGAGACTTCTGATAGATGAATCAAATTCTATGATTCTCACGTCCGCCCGGTCAATTTTTAATTTGTTAGCAGTAAGATGTGATTCAATAAATAAGACATTTTCATCCATTTTTATAATTTTTCCATCCAGAGACTCCCCGCTGTTTAGCCGCAAAGTCTCTGCACCTGCAGAATATGCAAAGAGAAGTATTCCCAAAAATATAAAAATATATCTTTTCACTGTGTTAAGACATTTTTAGTTTTCATTTATGTTTTCATTATGCAGAAATGCAATTCGTGAACCTTGCTCAAATGAACATACAAAGAAAGTGTTTGAAGATAAATGAGTATATTTACATACAGTGTTTTCTTGACTTTAGGATTTAATTTTGCACACAATGGTTGTATTCATTTTTCACTTTACTGGACCAAAATAAACCTCACAACACATAATTACCAAAAAATATTTTGAGTAAAATTCATCCGACTGCCATTATTGAAGACGGTGCTGATATTGGCACTGATCAAGAAATAGGCCCCTACTGTATTATTGGTTCCGGTGTCAAAATTGGGCATGGCTGTATTTTAAAATCTCACGTAGTCCTCGACGGTCAGACAATAATTGGAAAGGAGAACATTTTTCACCCTTTTTCATATGTAGGAGGGGAACCACAGGATTTAAAATATAATCAGGAAAAATCACTAGTAATTATAGGCAACAAAAATACTTTTCGTGAAGGTGTTTCAGTTCATCGTGGAACGATAGGTGGGGGAGGAGAAACAGTCATTGGTGATAATAATTTACTCATGGGTTACGTACATGTTGCCCACGACTGTAGAATAGGCAACAATAATATTCTTGCAAATTACACTGGATTGAGCGGTCATGTTACTATTGATAACCATGTCACTCTTGGAGGACAGAACGGAGTAGCTCAATTTTTAAGGGTTGGATCTTATGTTTATACTGGTGCTGCTTCTTTGATAGACCGAAACATTCCTCCTTATTCCACCGGGTACGGGAATCGTTTTGAAGTAAAGGGTGTCAATATAGTCGGATTGAAACGTCAGAATTTCAGCCGTGACTCAATCGGAGAAATTCTTGAAGCCCATAGGATTTTTTATCGTTCAGATCTAAAAAATGATGAAGCTCTGCGTATAATAGAGGAAACATTTGGTGAAAGTTCAGCAGTTAGAGATTTTCTTGACTTTATTTATTCTTCTGATGGAAGCGGTCATCACTGAGTTTAGAATTTAACAGAGAGTTCGAATGTCAAGCATCCTAGATACGCTTGAAGAGAGACTTTTACAATTCCTACTAGAACAGGAAACAAAAAAGACGTGGGAGGATTGGCTCCAGTGGATTGCTGACCTTGATTGTCCGCTAGAATTTGAAAAACCACTCCAAATTTCCAATCGACCATTCAGTTTTCAAATATGGCTTGAAGCATGTGAAAAACAGCTAAGTCAGCATCCAGAATGGCACGCGCGACTCAACACCCCGGCCTGGCTAAAAAGACAAAACATAACGGTATTGCCAAAAGTACTCAAAAGCAGACAGAATAAAACTCCTGGGATTACAGAGATAGGTGGTCTCCAGACAGAACTGACACGGATGATTGATCAGATACACACAGTTCAGCAGCGCATAGCTAACTTGGACATAGGTTCTAAATTATGGGTAGAAAAAAGGTCTGATTCTCAACAAATTAATACCACGCACGAAGAACAAACTGCTATAGCAGTTTCTGGTTTATCTGATACTCTGGGACGTCCGGATCTGGCACGAACATTGGAAATGGAGTTACAAATACATAATAAAATGACAAATGTAAAAGGTACGGCGGTCTCCAAATCTGATGCGAACATACTTGAACCAGAAATCGTGGAGCTCAAAACTGCATATCTAAGTTATAATCGCTGGTGCGATCAATTTGACGAGGTTCACCTTGATTTGCAGGACTTAGTAAAAGATACTCTTAGAGTAGCAAATAGTCATCAAATTTCCTTTCAGCAATTCAGTCACCGTATTTTAAAAAATGCTAAAAATTTTAAACAACTGAAGGATGTCCTGGAGTCATTTACACGACTACGCGGTGGTGGTATTAACATAAACTTGCCTGAACCTCCAAAAACTAAGGAAACTACTGGAGAAAATTCAAATTCTTAAATTTCTTAAATTAATGGATCCGTAAAAAATAATGATTGAACAAATAAAGATACTCCGTGAAAATGGTGAAAAAAAGCTTAATTCCATAACCAGTAGTGAACAACTTCAAGAGTGGTACCAGCAATATTTAGGACGTAAAGGAGACCTTACTTCCCTACTAAAAAATCTAGGGAATCTTTCCACAAAAGATAGACCTATCGTGGGAAAAATCATTAACAAAGTCAAGCATGAGTTGCAGGAATCTTTTGAACTACGCCAAAAGGCTATGCGGGAAACAATTCTTAATCAGGAACTTGAAAGTGATGACCTGGATGTTAGCCTTCCCGGGAGACCTTGTATCACCGGTCATCTTCACCTAGCGACTCAAACTTTACGTCGAATTTACAATATTTTTCAGGAAATGG
>CAZOTX010000054.1:0-4521 GCA_964582835.1 uncultured Pseudomonadota bacterium
AAAAGTTTCAGATGCAATTGACAAAACCCCAAATAGTGAATCAGAAGTTCACTCTAAGAAGGAAATTAAATCAACAAAATTAAACTCAAAGGAGCTTTCAAAGGCAGACTTTCAAGGTCCGGGAATCAGTACGGCAGACGCAAAAGAGGTGGATTCTTCGGATAGTTCTTTTACCGAAAAGACGTAAACTTGACAAGAAATTTTTAATTAATTTTTAATTTTTTCGGATAAACATAGAGCTTGGCTGAAGTTCTAATGTATGTTATAATTCGAGTTCGATAAAAAATATTAAAACGCCAGACTGTCACATTTTTAGAAATTCTAAAAAATGTGGAATTTTTCTACCAAAATTTTTTAAAAGGGAAGTTATGAGCAACCAAGATGAGTTGGTTAGTGAAATAAATGAAAACATTGATAAAGACTTAAAAAAAAGGCAAAAAAGCATTGAAGAAGGCGAGGCACTCGATAAAGCCATTCACCAAAGAATGGATGCTGCAGAGATTGGTGTTTCTTATGGTACTGACAACCACATCAGTGTCATCATGCTAGGACTGGCAACAGTAATAACAGTGTTTTGTCTATATATGATTTTTGGAGTAACACCAGATCATTACAAAGGATGAATAAAGAGTGAAAAAATTTAAATACAAAATTTTTGAAAAACAAATCGACCTTTTTAAAGTCTATTTTTCTTCATCATCTTTTCTGCAAGCAAAATATCCTCAGGAACGTCTACTCCTATAGTGTCATTTTCCGACTCCACGCAAAGCAAGGTTTCTCCATTTTCCAAAATCCTAAGTTGTTCTAAATTTTCAGTTTGTTCTAGTTGTGATTGTGGCCACTGATCAAACTTAAGAAGAAAATCTTTTTTGAACAAATATACTCCTAAATGTTTCCATACACTACAATTACTGGACTGTAAAGAACGGGGAAATGGTATCAACGAACGGGAGAAATATATAGCCTGTCTCCTTTTATTTAATATAACTTTAACCACATTAGGATCATTCTTCTCTGCTTCACTATAGATTTTATAAATAAGTGTAGCACCTTTGGTACCCTTTGTTTTTATAGATTCCTGAATTAGCCGCTCCAAGTCTCCTGGGTAAACCAATGGCTCATCACTTTGGATATTCAATACCCAGTCACAGGATCTTTCTGAAAGTGCTTCAATTGTTCTGTCTGTGCCAGATTTATGTTTTTTACTAGTCAGAACTCCTTCTGCCCCAAATTTTTCAACCGCATCCAGAATACGTTGATCATCTGTTGCTACCAACACTTCACTAATTGATGGAGTCTGCATAGCACGTTCCCAAACATGCTGAATCATTGATTTTCCAGCAATTTTTACTAATGGCTTACCCGGGAACCTAGAGGAAGCATAACGTGCGGGAATAATTGCTAAGGTTTTTGTCAATTTAGATGTACACACAAAAAATTATAAGCAAAAAATTTAATTAAAACTTTGTAAACTGGAATACTCTTTCCAACATCCCATTCAGTCCTTTTTTTTGAAATCTTTCATCCAGAATGTCGGTTGTTTCAAGAAGTTCTAGCACTCCATAAGGAGTATAAAGAGATTTAATTTCATTTGTATGGACACTAAAAGGTGGACCTGACATACAGTTTTGATCATACTCCAGAGTAATGAGTAAAATTCTTCCCCCCGGTTTAAGAAATGACATCAGATGATTTACATACCTTTGTCGCTCTCCACTATCAAACGCAACTATAGATCCTCGATCATAAATAGCTTCAAATTGAACAACCTGATCCATCCTTAAGTCAAAAAAGTCCCCCTGAAAAAGGTCTATGTAATTACTACTGAAAAGCTTTAATTTCCCACACTTCTTAATTGAATGGCTTATTTTATTTTCCCTAAAAAAATCTTCAACGGCTTTGTGAACTAACTCAATGCCAACTACTTTTTTTATTTTTCTTGCCAACCATGGCAAATCAAGTGTTTTACCACAAAGTGGAACAAAAACATTTTTCGTATTCAGCCTTATCAAGTTGTCACAATGACGTATTAAATTTGAATTTACTTTTGGAAGATGGAAACCAATTCGACCTTGTTGCCAACGTAACTCCCATTGATTCAAAAACATTTTTTCTTAAAAACATGAATGACTAAATGCCGATTTCTCTACGCAATCTGCGCTCAGATTCTCGCTTCAAATGTTCTAAACGCCATCGATGCCAAGGGACTATAAATCCAGAAGAAAATTCATCCAGGACGTCCATAGTAAGTTTTTCTGCTAAATCTCTGTACTCATTGGTAATTTGTTCATTTTCATCAAGCTTGTGCTGCAGTCTTACCTGAAAAATTAAATCTCCACTTCGTGCTTCAATCAGCTTTAAGCGGATAACCCATTGTTCATCTGAAGGGCACTCCTTGGTACAGGGGAATGAAACAAAATTAAGTAATAAAAAATGAGGACTTTCAAGTTCCTTTTCAAGTTTCAAGGCAATTTCCTTATCGGAAATTCCAGTGAGAGTTAGAGTACTAATGTAGTTCTTGAATAGTGAACGAAGTTTTGGGTTGTTATTCAATTTATGATTTCTCTCTTGAATACCTGTTACTTTGCCCAAGGCTGGCATCTCTTTCAAATGCTGCTCCACCTGTCTCATCAACTGAGCCCATTCGTTTTCCAGGTTATTTGGTGACTTGATTGTCAGGAAAACCACTGGCTTTTTCAAATAAGGTAAAAGATCCGGTTTGTCTTTTACATCAATAGTCTTACATCCTCCAAATATAAGTATCAGTCCAAAAATACAGACTATAAAATTAATAATTAAATATGATGAACAAATTAAAATCGTTTTTTTTATCATACGAAAAAATGTTTCGCCAAAAAGTTTTTACCTAGACCAAACCACAATACTGGCCTGAAGATTATACACAAGTTTTAAGATTTGAACTTGTTTTTTAAAATATTTGATCTTATCATTTAAACTCATAATTTTCACATAATTGAAAAGGATTTGAACCAATGTTGAGTGAAGAAATCAGTACTAAAATTGATGGGCTGACTCAGAGGTTGGGCGACTTAGAAGGGTTCCTTTGAGGTCTCTTCAAAACGAGAACAATTGGAAAAAATAGAAAATGAAACTTCTAATGATTCTTTTTGGGAGTTACCATTGGATGAGAGGACTGTTATCCTGAAAAAGGTTTCACGCTTGAATGAATCCATACAAGGTTGGGAAACATTGAGCTCCCTGCATGATAATTTGAAAGTTGCTGCAGAATTATACCAAGAGGAGGAGGATGTAGATCTCCTGAAAGAAATCCATGATTCTTGTGTAAAACTTGATAATGACCTAGATTCACTTGAAATATCTGGTCTCTTTAATGGCGAAACTGACGACAGGAATGCTATCGTCTCAATTCATCCTGGGGCAGGAGGAACAGAATCAACAGACTGGGCTTCTATGCTCTATGAAATGTATCGCAAATGGATCACAGAAGAAGGATTTACATTTAAGTTACTAGACTATCAACCAGGCGATGAAGCGGGAATAAAGTCAGTCACCTTTTCCGTTTTTGGCCAGTATATTTATGGAAAATTAAAAACTGAAATTGGGGTTCATCGACTAGTCAGAATTTCTCCTTTTGATTCACAAAAACGCCGTCACACTTCGTTTGCATCCGTATTTGTATATGCAGAAATAGATGAGGATGTGGAAGTTGAAATCCTAGCAGACGATATACGAATTGACACTTACCGTGCAACTGGTGCTGGAGGTCAACACGTTAATACCACTGACTCTGCAGTAAGAATAACACATTCTCCCAGCGGAATTGTCGTGCAATGTCAAAACGAGCGCTCTCAGCATAAAAACAAAGCCACTGCAATGAAAATGCTAAAAGCTAAGCTTTTCGATTTGCAGCAAAAAGAATTGAACAAAGAAAAGGATTTGCAAAACAGTAAAAAACAAGAAAATGCCTGGGGTAGCCAAATACGAAGCTACGTTCTACACCCATATCAGATGGTGAAAGACCATCGTACAAACCGAGAAACAGGTGACTCACAAGCAGTTCTCAACGGTGACATAAATCCTTTCATAAAAGCCGCACTTTCGCAGAAGGTGTGTTAAAAGTCATCTAAACTCATAACCCAAACCAAAAACAATAAAATGGCTTCATTTGATATTGTCTGCGATGTTGACATGCAGGAAGTTACAAATGCTGTTGATCAAGCCTACAGGGAAATCAAAAACCGTTATGATTTCAAAGGCTCAAATTGTGATATTGAGCTTGACAAAATAAAACCCGCTTTAATGATCACTGCAGATGACGAGTTAAAAATGCAGACAACCATAGACATTTTGCTTACAAAATTGATAAAACGCTCTGTACCTGTAAAGTCGCTAGTTTATGGAAAAACAGAGCCCAGTGGAAGAGTTCAAAAGAAAGAGATCTCAATCCAACAGGGGTTGTCTATAGACCAGTGTAAAAAAATAAATAAATTTATTAAATCCATCAAATTAAAAGTTCAAACACAAACTCAAAACGATTCT
>CAZOTX010000054.1:4621-7399 GCA_964582835.1 uncultured Pseudomonadota bacterium
CGTCTTTATCTTTCAAACTTACTCCTAGCAATTCAGGTGTGACAAGTTTCTGATCAGGAAGTTGTTTGTTTAAATCCCATTCATAGATGATTCCAGGAGTTCCAGATTTGATATCAATCATTTCCAGGATGATTTTTCCCAATGAATCAGTGTTTGAAAAATTTTTAAAAAGGAAAAAATCTTTTTGTTTTTTTTGAGGTACTAGATTTTTAAGTAATATTTTTCCGCGATTAATCCTAAATGTACCCCCTACTCCTTTTAGTTTCAGCAATAATTCCGGGACAATTTTTTCACTGTTATTTTTAATTTCTAAACGTATAGCGATTGTTTCTCCGTATTGCACTTTCCCATCTGCATTGCCATGACTGCCTTGATCCCCATTATCAAGCATTTCCATCTTCAGCTGAAATGACGGAGTTCGTTTGGGCAAAAAATGAAGTTTTTTGCGCTCTGATTTTAATTTTTTTAAATTGTGATCATAAAGCAGAATTTCTACAGGCTCAAGTTCCTCCATCATTCCAGAAGGTATTTTCACGTCAATGGTGTGGGATGCTGTTTCTTTAGGTAAAATGGAACCTATTGGAAACTCTAGGCCGTCCAAAATCCCATTACTAGCCCTTGTTATCGCTATCAGACGTTGAGCCTCAATTTCACCCATATTCTTGAGTTTGATTTGCAAACGTAAAAGATCTGTAGATATAACTTCTGAAGACCAGGTCAAAATAAGCATTTGTGGAGAAGATGATTTTTTGTACGGATTAAAACTCCAATCAATCCCATGTTTTACAAGCGCTTCGGCAATTATTTCAGATTCTTTTAGCTTTGCCTGCTGGGAAATTTTCATGATAACAGAATTTATATTTTGAGCATTCCAATGAGATAATATCTGATCTGCCGTTTTGATAAATATATCCGCTTTCAATTTGTCAATAATCACATTCTCACCAAATATTTCAGATTCTTCAGTTATAGTTGGATTCTGTAATAAATAACTAATACTGTGATTATCTAAATAAATTCCCCTATTTTCCCCATTAAAATCTGAAAGCATCCTAAATCGATTTGCTTCCTTAATACGATGATCTGATTCCTTGTTCTTTTTCAAAGGAACAGAAACAGGAATAAGACTTATACTTGGCATAACTCCGACATTGTGAATAGAGCGTCCTGAAGGTGTTAGATATTCTCCAATGGTTAATTTCAAACCTGATCCGTCTTTTAAATCCCAAAGTGTTTGAACAGAACCTTTACCAAAACTTTTCTCACCAATTATAATTGCACGCTTATTTTGTTTTAATGCAGCAGCAACAATTTCTGCAGCAGAAGCACTCCCTCGATTTATCAGCAAGACCATTGGAATGTTCAAAAATTGTTCATCAGCAAAAATTTGTTTTGCATTATGTACCGTGGAAACGTTTGTTCCTTTTGTACTTACAATACGTTTCTTGCCCTCCAAAAAAAGATCACTGACCCGAATTGCTTCTTCCAGCAATCCTCCAGGATTATTACGCAAATCCAAAATCATTCCATCAATATTATTCAAACTTCCAATCTTTTTTTTAAGTTCACGGGACGTATCAATTTGAAAATTTTTTATACGAACGTAACGAACTATTCGCTTACTACTCTCCAAATCAAATGTTTCGACACTTTCTAACTGAATATCTTCACGTAATAATTTAAACTTCAAAGCCTTTACATGTCCCTTTCTCAAAATACTAAGATTAACAGGTGTCCCCACATCTCCTTTCAGACGATGAAGGATTTCGTCGAGAGTCATGTGTTCGGTTTTTTCACCATCAACTTCCACAATTTTGTCGAGGGGTTTCATTCCAGCAAGTGCAGCAGGACTCTCGTCCATTGGCGCAATAACAGTCAACTGTCCATCACGTGTTCCTACAACCAGTCCAACTCCGGCAAATTGACCATCAATTTTGATGTTGAATTCATTATAAATTTCTTGCGGAAGCAAAACAGAGTATGCGTCTAACTGATTCAAAATCCCTCGTACAAAAATCTGTTCTATTTTTATCTGTGTCAGTTGAGGATTCATTTGCAAAAGTTTTTTCAACAGTATTTGCAAGGCAATATTTAAATCATAAAGCCCATACATTTCTGAAACTGAAACCTGAGTTCTTTCATTTTTAAAACTAACACGCAAAATCGAACCCAAGGGTTTTTTTTGTAATTCATGTACAACTGTGATTTCAGGAATTGTCAGTCCAAGTTCTCTCAAAACTCCTTCAAGTAAGAATTCAGGGCCAAGTTTTTCCGGATTGACATAATCCAATTGCAGATGCATCAGGACTTCTGCAAGTAGAGGAGCCGACAGAGGAGGGGGCTCTCTGGTTATCCTCTTTTCCATTAAAATTTCAGAAATGTTACAATTCTCCAAAAACAGAGACAACAGAATTACAAAACAAATTAAATACAAACTTTTCTTTTTCATATTGTTGATTTTTGTTTAGGAATTGAAATTTTTTACCTCCATACTGATGATTCCAGCTTTTACTTGAAAGTGCAAAGTCTCTATGCTATTAATCAATTAACTATTATTCAGTTAGAGAAGTTTTAAAAACAATTATTAACAAATGAACATTGGATCACTACTTCCAAGACATTCCCGTTTTCGTTCCAATCATCTTGCATTAAAAATAGGTGAGAAAAGATTCAACTACTTCGAACTTAATATCCGTGTTAACAAACTGGCTAATGCCTTACTGACTGCTGTCATTATAAAGGGACAAAAAATGGCAACGATTCTACCAAATTGTGAGG
>CAZOTX010000055.1:0-7387 GCA_964582835.1 uncultured Pseudomonadota bacterium
TAGAAATATCGCACAACGCCATTGATGCTCTCAAAAAGTTTAAGCAAAACGAATACTCCCTGGTCATAACAGATATGACCATGCCAAAACGAAGTGGACTTGAATTACTTAAAGACATAAAAAGTATCTCGCCTGCTAAGCCAGTAATTATGGCTACAGCTTACGGGACTGTAGAAACAGCCGTGGAAGCTATGAAGCACGGCGCTTTCGATTATATCCGCAAACCAATTAATTTTGATTCTTTTCAGTTTATTGTCCAACAAGCTTTGAATTATAAAGGTATTCCTGGGAATGCAACACCTGTAGCTGAAAGCAAGATATCAAAGTCAAAACAGATAAATGTTTCAAAGGAAATCATTACGCAAAACCAAGAAATGTTGTCTCTACTCGAAGTTGCCATGAATGTTGCAAAAAGTAAATCAACAATGATGATTCAGAGTGAAAGTGGAACAGGCAAAGAGCTACTGGCAAATTATATCCATGAACATTCAGACCGAGCAAAGAGGCCTTTTGTTGCAATAAACTGTGCTGCACTTCCAGAAACATTGTTGGAAAGTGAACTCTTCGGACACGTTAAAGGTGCCTTTACTGGAGCTGTTCAGGATTATAGCGGGAAATTTGAACAAGCTAACACCGGTACAATCTTGTTGGACGAAATAAGTGAAATGGCATTGCCACTGCAGGCAAAACTTTTACGTGTACTACAGGAATATCAAATTGACAAAGTAGGTGGGAAAGAACCTATTCCAGTGGATGTCAGGGTGATTGCTACTACCAACCAAAATTTGCTGGGAATGATTGATGCTGGGAATTTTCGTGAAGACCTTTATTTTCGCTTAAACGTAATCCCACTGGCACTTCCTCCTCTAAGGGACCGGATGGACGATGTACCAGTACTCGTATCATATTTTATAAAAAAACACTCACAGTTAAATAATCGTAATAGTCCTGCTGTAAGTCGTGAAACTTTAAATATACTGACAAATTACCATTGGAGAGGTAATGTCCGAGAATTAGAAAATGTCATGGAGCGTGCCTTATTACTATGTAATGGTGAGGAAATCCAACCCAACCATTTACTTATGTCTTCCCAACTTGGCGAGAATTCCATAAATGAAGATTTGGCAGCAATAAAGACTGACTTTTCAAAAACACCAGCATCATTATCCCCTCAAAATTCATTTACTTTTTCAGAACAGCAAAATTTACCAGAAAATGGTCTGGGGATTGAGGTGGGAATGTCCATGAAAGAAGCTGAAAAGCGTTTTATTTTCAAAACTCTCCATGAGACGAAAGGTAACCGTACTCACGCTGCAAAGACACTAGGTATAAGTATTAGGACTCTGAGAAACAAGCTCAATGAATATCGAGCTGAAGGAATAGATTTTGAGTTAGAACCAGAGGAATGACCCACATGCTTCTCGTAGAAAATTGACAGAAACAGGAACCATCATCAGACATACCAAAAGTTTTTACTATGTCGATGTTGGAGAGACAGAGCCACGCTTATGTCGGATTCGTGGAAATTTGTTCAAGGAAAGCTCCCACACAAATAGAATTGCAGTTGGTGATGAGGTAGAAGTCGACCTGACTGCCTCAGAAGATGCTGGATGGATACTCAGGATGCTTCCCAGGAGGACAAAACTTTCTCGTCGTCCCAGTGTCGGGTATCCCGAACAAGTTATAGTCAGTAATGCAGACACACTTCTAATGGTTTCCTCAGTACGTAATCCAAAGTTTCGTGGAGGCTTGATAGACCGCTTGCTTGTAGCCGCTTCATGCGGTGGACTCGAACCTGTCCTCATCCTGACCAAGGCCGATTTGGCAACTTCAAATGAAATAACTTCGATAGGAAATCTTTATGCCTCACTCGGCTATACCATAATAGTTACAAGTATACCAGAATCCAGAGGACTCGAGTCGTTACGAAATTTACTACAAGATCGTATAACTGTTCTTTCCGGACATTCGGGTGTAGGAAAATCTTCACTCATAAGTGCTCTTTTTCCTGAATGGAAAATCCGAATCGGTAAAATAAGCGACAAATCGGGTAAAGGCCGTCACACTACCAGAATGGCAGAAATGTTTAGAATTCCGATAGGAGGATTCATAGTAGACACTCCCGGAATTCGTGAACTGGAACCATTGGTGAAACCAAATGATCTGGATTCTCATTTTGTAGAATTTGCTCCATATTTAGGACAGTGTAGATACAAAGGTTGCACGCACCTCCACGAACCAAAGTGCTTAATTAAACAAGCAGTTGTCTCAAAAATAGTTTCTGAGCAACGCTACAAAAGTTACTGTTCGCTTTTTGAATCTCTTTAAACAGAATTGCCAGAAAAACTGTTTCCTTCTTTTAAATGTTTTCTAATTTTAGCAAATTGCTCTTTAGCCGTTATAGATTTTTTTGAAATATTTTCAGAGGAATTTTCTGTTTTAATTTTTGTAACAGAGGAATTTTTTTCATTAGCATTGTTCCCCAATACAACTGAACGCAAACGAATTTGCTCTAAATCCAGATCTGGCTTAGATACTAATGCAATTTTCTGCATAACTTCCTGCAACCCAATTCGTTTTTTTTGTAAATGTCGAACTAGCCAATCAGACCCAGTAGTACGTTTCAAATATTCCAATCCTTCCTCAGTTGAGACATAGAGTACCAATACTGCATGCCCCCGAGAAATCCGATGAATGAAAGCCGGCATGCTTCGTTCATAAACATCTTGTGGGGTTATGAGATGCCAGTCTTTTGCAAGTAGTGCAACCTGACGTTGATCATTTTGCGCCTGTCCCAAATCACCAACATGACAATCAATTTTATCTAATTTTAATTCTGGCAACAATTTATTAAAGATGCGAAGATAAACCTCAGTTTCATATCGAAGAGCCTGAGCGATACTTCCGTCATATACGGTTAAGTGTAAAATTGTTTGTTGGGGTTTAAAGCTGACTTTATGTTTTAGCAATTCTGATTCATCTGTAGAAAACAAACGTTTCAGTTTTCTTTGCAACTTACTATTAAATTGTTCAGAATGTTTGAAGCTTTCTCCATTTAATTTTTCTACTGCCAGCAAAAAATCATTAGAAACACCCGCTTTAGCTAGCTCTTTACAAAAATCAGAGTTGACTGTAAATTGGCGAAGTATAGAAATATTTCGTGGATAAGCATTTCTACCCATAAAATTGTCTATCTCTTCAAACCAGAGTTTGCGAAGTTTGACTAAGTAAAGTAAATGTTGTTGACCAGATGCTTTAAAAATTGCTCGCAATATGGAAAGAGTATTTCCGTATGGTTTGTTTTCGGATAAGCTTTTATAACGAATTGAGTGGAGAAATTTTGTAATCAAATTGTGATCTTTATTCTGTTGAGGGAAACTACTCATAGTAATTTAATCTTAAATCAAACAAAAAATTATGCAGTTAAGTGCAGTTCCAGGCATCCTAGTTGCTATGCCGGCACTAAATGATACGTATTTTAACAAATCTGTCATTCTTTTGTGCAAATTTGACGAAGAAGGTGCATTCGGACTAGTAATGAATCATCCCACAACAACTCTTGTCAAAGATATCCTTTCAGAAGAAATGCAGGAAAAAATCGTTGCTGATATACCTTTATTACTTGGAGGACCGGTTCAACCAGAATCTTTTTGGGCTGTTCACAGTTCTGATTTTTCAGTAAAAGAAACAACCATTCTATCCCCAAATATCAACCTAAGTTCTGCACAAGATGTTCTTTATTCTCTCGCAAATGGACAAGATGTTCGATCTTATCATTTTGGAAACGGTTATGCTGGCTGGGGTGCAGGACAACTCGATCAGGAGATCCAAGAAGAATCTTGGTGGCTTGGACCATTGGATGAGAATTTACTATTGGATTTGGATTATGAACTTCGATGGGAAACAACTATGGAGAATTTAGGGTTTGATCTACTTACCACAGCTTTTTCTCAAACAGGCATGGTTTAAAATTTTTTCATCTCAATTCCACAAACTCCGAATAAAGTTCTGTGAATTTATTTAACTCACCCCACAACTTTTCCACCTGCATTTCCTGTTGAATAAAACTCTCACCCAATTTTTTAAGCATGATAAAATTTACCTCCTTCTTTTGTGATTTTTTGTCATGCAAGATCATTTTACTAAAAACTTCTTTTTCTAGATTGTAGAGAACAACTGGGGTCAAAATTTTCCGAAAGTAACCGCAAATCCGTTCCCAATCTTTTTCTGAAAGTTTTTTATAGCGCCATGAAACAAATGCAGCAAAACACATTCCAGCTCCAACCGCTTCACCATGCAAATATGTACCATAGCCCGCATGAGTTTCAATCAAATGCCCTAAAGTGTGCCCAAAATTAAGTATAGCTCGCAGTCCCGTTTCGGTTTCGTCTTGTTCAACCACACGCCCTTTGATTTCACAGGATCTGAAAATTGCATCCTCTAAAAATTCAAAGTCCAGAGGTTCTAAAGTTTTTTCCTTTAAAAATTCAAACAAATTTACATCTTTAATTAATCCATGCTTGAGAAGTTCTATGAATCCAGCCTTCAATTCACGTGAGGGTAATGTCTTCAAAAAAGACAGCTCTATGCAAACATATTCAGGTTGTTTAAATGATCCTATTATGTTCTTACCTGAGGGATGATTAACGGCAGTTTTACCTCCAACACTACTATCCACATCTGCGAGCAATGTTGTAGGCACTTGAATGAAAGGAATACCACGCATAAAGGTCGCAGCAGCAAATCCTGCCATGTCACCAATTACTCCCCCTCCAAAAGCAACCATTAAAGTTTTTCGATTAGCATTGAACTTCATTAAATAATCAAAAATCTTTGAAAGATATTTCAAGTTTTTATACTGCTCTCCATCTGGTAAAACGCACGTACTGACTTGCACTCCAGAATTTTGCAAAACTTGGTAGATACAATCCGGATACAAGTCATGCACAGTTGTGTTCGTTACCACAACCACACGATCTGTTGAATTACGCAAAATAAATTCCGGAAGTAAGCTATTCAGTATATTTAGACCTATATCAATCTTGTATACTCGTCCTGGCAATTTTACATTAAGAGTCTTCATCAAAATCTATAATTATTTTATCTTTAAAAATATTCCTGCTACGCACAAATTAACCTCATCACAGGCCTCACCTAGTTGCTGAGCAATCCTACCAGACAAATCAGAAAATTTTCTTGCTAATGGATTTTCTGGAATGATACCCTGACCCACTTCATTCAACACAAAAATCACATCGCATTCGAGCAATATTAAGTTTTCAATTTCTTCAAAAATTTTTTTTTCTGAGAACTGATGATGTAAAGCATTATTAAGCCACATGGTCAGGCACTCAATTAGTACAGGAACTGTTGTATTTTGGAGTGCATCAGCTAAATGCAGTGGTTCTTCAAGAGTGTGGAACTTTGTATCGCGCCGTAGTCTATGCTCTGAAATACGTTCCGTCATTTCAGCATCAAATAGTTCAGTTGTTGCCAAATAAACCGGTTTTACCCCCTTGGACATAGCTAAAATTCGACTTTCAGCATGACGAGATTTCCCACTTTTTACTCCTCCAGTGAACATTATTTTCATAGGCTAATAAATGGTTTGAATTCAATCAACCAAAACAAACAACCCAGAATTAATGTGACAATTATGGAGCTCGTCAAAGCCAGTTTACTAACAAGTACTATATCCCCGGCATTTGCACCTATTCTGTCTGTCTTTCTACCAATCCAAAAATTGTGAGCCAATTTACCTTCACGCCAAATAGGTCCACAAAGTCTGATTTTCAAAGCACCTGCTGCTGCTGCTTCACACCATCCAGCATTTGAACTATGAAGTTTTGCATGATCATTCCATCCTACTTTAAAAGCATTAGTGCCGGATAATTCAGGAAACAAAGCTGCAGTTCCAGACAATAAAAGCCAACTGATCCTTGAAGGAATAAAACTCAGTAGATCATCAAATTTCGCACTGCACCAGCCAAATTTCTCATATCGCTTATTTTGATAGCCAATCATCGAATCCAAAGTACTAATTACTTTAAAAAACAACATCCCCTGTATTCCAAAAAAACAAAAAAAGAATAACGGAGCAATCACACCGTCATTCAAATTTTCACTCAGGCTTTCTACAGTCGCGCGTCCGCAAGAAGGTAAATCCATAAGTTTTGTATCTCTTCCAACAAGCTTTCCAACTTGCCTCTTTGCTTCAGAAAGGTTTTCAGTTTCGATAGCTTCCGCCACATGTTTAGCATGTACGAGTAAATCCCTCAAAGCCAGAAAACTCCACCCAAGATAGACTGACCAAATCCAACTTAAACTCCAATGTATAGTAGAAAAAAAAAGTGAAAAACTTGTGATGACTAAAAATGAACTGAATAGTAGAAGCAGGACTAAAATAATTCCACCTAATTTCCCGTTAAGGCCTATTGCCCAAAGTTTGGATTCAAACCACGATAAAACATTACCAATTATACGTACAGGATGCCAACGATAAATCGGGTCTCCGAAAAGCAAATCAAGTCCAATGATAGAGCCAAGCAAAACTGCAGGATGCGTCAAAAATTCTACTAAATTAAAATTCATGATTTTTCACTCAGCACTTCATCAGGAAGCCAAAGTTTTTTCTTAAATATCCAAAACAGACCCACACCCGCTAGAAAAATACTGATAGAATAAGCTGCGAGGAATTTAGTATCAGCGACCACAAAATATTGATTATCCATACGTAACGGGGTTAAAAAGGAACGCAAACCGGAATAGGAAAGCAAATAGATTGCACCCAGCATACCGGGACGAAAATTTTTGAGCCTGAGCTTCCAGAGTATAGCAAGAATAAGAAAATTCCCTACTGATTCATATATCATTGTCGGATGAACTGGGGCTCCGTGAGCATAGCGGTCTACCGAAGTTCCTGCTGGAAAAACTACTCCAGTCCAAAATTGTGTGATTGGTCCTGCGGCTTCTCCGTTGGTGAAGTTACCCCAGCGACCAATAGCTTGACCAAGAATCATGCATAATGCTCCAATATCCAGAATAGCAGCTAATGAGATTTTTTTAATTCGACAATAAATATAGAGTGAAACGATTCCACCTATAATTCCCCCGTGGATTGCCAATCCACCTTCCCAGATTGCAAACACTTTCCAGAATGGTTGTAAACTATAATAATTCGACCATTCGAAAATTACTTCATAACTTCGGCCCCCAATCAAGCCCGCCAAAAAAATAAGCATTGTCATGTTCATAGCCTGATCATTGTCAAGCTTGATACGACGCCTAGCAATTTCAGTAATTACTATTTGTGAACCGATTAAAACAGAGACCGCATAAAATAATCCGTAAAATCTAGGTTCAAGAGTAATATTGAGCCATGGAATTT
>CAZOTX010000056.1:0-3122 GCA_964582835.1 uncultured Pseudomonadota bacterium
ACCTGAATGAAGGACTGACTAAAGAACAATTAAATTCCAATCCGTTCTTACAATTTGAAACATGGTTCAAGGATGCGAATGAAGTGGAACCAATACCTAATGCTATGAGTCTTGCGACAATCTGCCAGTCGGGGGCACCAATGATAAGAACTGTTTTGCTAAAGAAATTTGATGCAAATGGTTTTGTATTTTTTACAAATTTTAAAAGCAGAAAGGCACAACAAATCACCGAAAATCCAAATGTTGCAATACTTTTTAATTGGGTGGCTTTGGAACGTCAAGTGAGCATAAATGGAGTCGCTGAAAAAGTAAAGACCAATGAGTCACTTAAATATTTTTTGACTCGACCACGCGGAAGTCAACTGGGTGCATGGGTTTCAGATCAACATTCTGTTTTGTCTTCTAGGAGGATTCTGGAGATTAAACTGGACGAAATAAAACGTAAATTTGCCGACGGAAAAATCCCCTTACCAGATTATTGGGGAGGATTCAAAATTAGACCGGAAAGATTTGAATTTTGGCAAGGCCGTCCTAATCGTCTGCATGATCGATTTTTATATTCAATAATTGATGATGAATCATGGGCAATAGATCGACTGGCACCTTAAAATGATTAAAAATGATGCTTTTTAAAATAACGCAAAAAAGTGGCCTTTTGAGGAATTAGAAAACAATTATTTAGTCTCATGGAAAACTTTTTAAGATTTATCACTGTAGAGAAATTAAATTTTTGGTTTAAGACTTTTTTATAATACACTTAACGATAAGAAAAAAATTAAGAGTCAATAAGGTAAAAATGGAACTTAAAGTTAAACAGGTACAACGGGTGGACGGAGCAAAAGAAGCCTTGTATCTTCCAGCAATTTTTAGTGGATTGAGAATCACCGTAAGTCATTTTTGGCGAAACCTTTTTGGTGCGAAAGATGTTGTAACAGTCAGCTATCCAGAGGAAAAGAGGCATGTTTCAGCACGTTGGCGTGGACGACATAGACTGACTCGGCTAGATAACGGATTTCTCAGTTGTGTTGCATGCTATATGTGTGAAACAGTTTGTCCCTCAGAATGCATTCACATTGAGGCTGGTGAGCATCCTGACCTTTCAGTAGAAAAATACCCTGTAGTATTTGACATCGACGAATTACGCTGTGTTTTTTGTGGACTCTGTGTTGAGGCATGTCCAAAAGACGCAATTCGAATGGATACTGGGATAATTTCAATGGCTTATACTTCTCGTCAAACATTCGATTTTACTCGAGATTTACTTAGAGATAGCTATGACCCAAAAACTCACTCTAATTCAAAGTATGGGGATAATGACCTTCCTTCCCCCTCCGACCAGAAAGAAGCTTTGCCAAATTCTCTTGGAGTGGCAGCTAAATAAAATATTTGCATGAGTACCTCCACGGAATTTTTCACACTCGAAGAAAAAAAGATTCTTGCTGCTTACGTCACTAATACAGATCGATCTATTTTTGCACTCACTAATCTTCCAGAAGTAATTAAGGGAGCACTCTTTTCTCGCTACTCCCGCTCGACTCTTGGACTTCGCACATTATTGCTCAGAGATTTTATTCAGGATAAAGAATCTGGATTTTCAGAAATGAAAACTTACTCAGACAATCCAGATACTATAAAAAATAATGAGTTGGCAATAGAGTCTGCTCAAAAATTTTACGACAGGATTCTTGATGGTTATGGAGATGATTCTATCGGAGAACTTGGAGGAGCACATCTTGCGTTGGAAAATATTTCCATTTTTGCTACCAAAACCTTGGAAGATGCAAGGATCGGTGGTTCTCCTCTAGAAAAATCAACTCGCTACGTAACTTTTGCAGAAAAAATTTCCAGAGTTGATGGAACTGAAGATTTCCGGTTTTATCAGGAACCAACATTACTAAACTCTGTGCACAGTGATTTGTACTTGGAGACTTGCCGTAACTTATTCAAAACCTATATTCGTTTCATTGAACCAATTAGAGAACATGTGCGGAAACAGTTACCTCGTGATCCTGAAATTAGTCAAGCCGCTTATGAACGTTCGGTCAGGGCTAGTGGATTTGACATTATACGTGGATTGTTACCATCATCCACGTTAACCAACATGGGAATTTTTGGCAACGGACGTTTTTTTGAAATCCTGATTATGAAATTAAGAACTGCGCCGTTTAGTGAGCTTAATGAAATTGGACAGTCTGCTTTCGAAGAATTATCAAAAGTAATCCCTTCTTTTGTACGGCGTGCGGACGCAGGACACCGGCATTTTCAGGATTTTAGAAATTATGGTAAATCCCAACATAAACTCACCAGTAAATTTGCAGCAAAGCATCTAGGGAAATTGAAAGCAGACACTATGGAATCTGTTCGTTTGGTAGACTTTGATTTGGATGCAGAAACCAAACTCTTAGCAGCTATGCTTTACTCTCACTCAAGCTTGACTTTGCAGCAAATACGAGAAAGTGTCCGTTCAATGTCGGATGCAGAGAAAATCAGGTTGATTGATGAGACTGTAGCCTTGCGGAAACACCGACGGCATAAACCGGAACGTGGTATGGAGATTCCTTTCTACACTTTTGATATTTTGGGAGATTATGGCATGTATCGAGATTTACAGAGACATCGTATGCTTACTCAAGAACGTCAACCATTGACGACCTACTTTGGTTATGATATTCCGGATGAAATTGAAGATGCAGGTTTAGGTTCAGAATTTCGTGAAACAATGGCCAGCTCAGCAGACGCTTTTGAAAAGATTGCTAAAGATTATCCTAATGAAGCACAATATGTGGTCCCGATGAGCTTCAAAATACGTTGGTATGTTCATATTAATTTACGGGCTTTGATTTGGCTCACGGAAATTCGCAGTACCCCACAAGGACATTCTGGATACCGCAGTATTGCACAGGAAATGTTCAGGAAAGTGGAAGCTGCACAACCGTTGCTTGCTAAGTATATGAAATTTGTTAACTTGAAAGAATATTCCCTTGGCAGAATGAATGCGGAACAAAGAAAGGAGGACAATAAAACTTAAACTATAAATTCTTTTTTCAAAAATGCCTCACATCTTAATTCTTCACTTACGGAATTTGAGTTTGATTCATTGTTTCTCAAATTGTTAATTTACG
>CAZOTX010000056.1:3222-7386 GCA_964582835.1 uncultured Pseudomonadota bacterium
TTGATGCGTAAAAAAAGTACCTCTACTCAGAGTTTTCGTACATTGATACGTGAGGTAGGAACATTATTGGCTTACGAAGTGACCAAAGATTTGCCTCTTATTTATGAAGAAATAGAAACACCGTTGATGAAAATGAATGCTCCTTTTTTAGAGGGTAAAAAGTTGTGTCTGGTTTCTATTTTAAGGGCTGGTAATGGATTGCTAGATGGATTTATGGATCTTCTTCCTTCCGCAAGAGTAGGACACATTGGGCTCTACCGAGATCCTCAAACACTTGTTGCAGTTGAATATTATATGAAAATGCCAGATTTAATAAAGCAAAGACTGGTCCTGGCTCTTGATCCGATGCTAGCTACTGGACATTCATCTGCATCTGCGGTAACTCGTTTAAAGGAAAATGGTGCAAGTAATATCCGTTTTGTCTGTCTGCTGGCTGCGCCGGAAGGTATTGAATATTTTAATAAAATACATCATGATGTACAAATTTTCACAGCTGCAGTTGATGAGAAATTAAACGACCATGCCTATATTTTACCAGGTTTAGGAGATGCTGGAGATAGGATTTTTGGAACAAAATAGGGAAAAAATTTAAATCATAAATTTATTTCCAGTAAAAGCCAAAAATAGAAAATATGACCCCACTTGGTGTCTCAGTCAAAATATCAGAGCTTAACAAATTTGCAAAATTAACAAACCTAGATGAAAAAATTCTGGAAAATTCTGAATAATTTATTTCAATGATTTCCGCAATCATTTTGGCTGCCGGTGAATCTCGTAGAATGGGTAAACTAAACAAGTTACTTCTTCCTTTTTGTGGTGAAGTCCTTATTCATAAGTTTGTGAAGTCTGTTTTTTCTTCAAACGTAGATGAAGTACTGGTAGTGGTTGGGAACGAAGAGGAAAAAATCAAAAATGTTTTAAAGGAAGAGCCTGTTCGGTTTGTAGAAAATGTACACCACATGAAAGGTATGACTTCCTCTATTCAAACCGGGATACAAGCTGCGTCAAAGGAAAGTAACGGTTTTCTAATATGCCTTGCTGATTTGCCTTTTATTGAAACCTCTGATTTCAATCGTATAATTCAATCTTTTACTGATTTATACGATAGTAAGAATTCTCTGATTATTGTTCCAGTTTATAGAGGGATGCGTGGTAATCCGGTTTTGTTTTCCAATCAATTTAGAGATATTATTTTGCAGCATGAAGGTGAGGGCTGTCGCGGTATTGTTCAAAAACATCCAGAGAGTGTCCGTGAAGTCGTAATGGGAAACGAAAACGTTTTGCGGGATGTAGATACCATAGAAGATTATAAGATGATTTGTAAAGAGTAGAACACTATTTAAAAAAAATTAAAAAGGATGTTTTGTGAAGAATTAGTCTCCGCAGAATCACAACCAAAAATTTTTCTGGAAGTAAAGTGAGAAAAATATCCAATGAATTTTTTGACAAGTTAGCAGAATTAAATGCTTCGGAAGTTCCGTTTGTGGTTGCCACTGTCATTAAAATTACAGGATCGGTGTCTGCCAAAACCGGAGCCAAATCAATTATTGACAGCAAGGGAAAAACGTTGTTTGGCTGGGTAGGAGGTGGATGCGCAGAAGAAGCTGTTAGGGAAGCCTCTCTGGAAAGTATGCGAGATGGGCAAACTCGGATTGTACCTCTCGATCTCGATGATGAAATTTTAGGGGTTGGAATGCCTTGTGGCGGTAAAATGGATGTTTACGTAGAACCATACATGCCAGGCCCTGAATTAATGATTGTAGGCCACGGGCGTATTGCCGAGGTCTTAGCGCAACTGGCTGACACAGTGCATTTTTCCATCACGGTCAACGATTCCATAGCGACTCGCGAAAATTATCCTATGGCGGAGCGTTTGATCACGTCTGACTTGGATTTCAGCAAAATGGAAATTGGACCTCAGACTTATGTTGTGGTTGTTACACAGCATAAAGGAGACCAGCATTCTATTAAAAAGGCCTTGGATGGCAATGGGCCCTACATTGGTTTGGTAGCCAGTACCAAGCGGGCAAAACTAATCTTTGAGTATTTACTCGATGAAGGTGTGGCACCAGAAGAATTAAAGCGGGTCCATTCTCCAGCAGGTTTGGATTTTGCCGGAACTACCCCGGAAGAGATAGCTTTGAGCATAGTCTGTGAAATGGTGAGTATTCGTCGTGGTGGTTCTGGAAAGCCTATTATGGAAATGAAAAAAATTCTTCCCTGAATTCTAATTTTAGATGCAGATGAAGAAGATATAACAGGTCAACTTTTTTAAATCGTCCAAGGTATTTTGTCTTTTTTTATCTCTGTACATGAAAAATCATTCGTTAGCATCAAAAGTTTGTGATGATTTCCCTATTCTGAAACGTGAAATCTACGGTTTCCCTCTTGCCTATCTTGACAATGCTGCTACAACTCAAAAACCACAATGCGTGATTGATTCATTACTTAGATTTTACGAAAAGTACAACAGCAATGTCAGCCGTGGTGTCTACACTCTCGCTGAAGAGGCAACCGAAATTTACGAATCAGGTAGGGAAAGTGTCGCAAAGTTTATTTCTGCACAGAGTTCTAGAAATATTGTTTTTACTCGTGGAACCACCGAGTCAATCAATCTTGTTGCTTCGTCTTGGGCGCAACACAAATTGAAAACGGGAGACCGAATCGTAGTGACTGAAATGGAACACCATTCCAATTTGGTTCCGTGGCAATTGATTGCACAAGAAACTGGTGCAGAATTGGTGTATTGCCCAATCCATCTGAAAGCTGGAAGTAACGGGGTTGGTCTTCTAGAATTGGAAGAGTTGGAAGTATTAATAACAGATTCTGTTAAACTTCTAGCAGTAACGGCCGTTTCAAATGTTTTGGGAACTATCAACCCGATAGCGAAAATTGTAGAAATTGCACACAATCGTGGTGTTCCCGTGATGGTGGATGCGGCTCAGGCTGTGGCTCGGATGCAAATTGACGTTACCAGCTGGGATTGCGATTTTCTTGCTTTTTCCGGACACAAAGTATATGGTCCTACAGGCATTGGAGTACTTTACGCAAAAAAAGATAGACTTGATGAAATGCTTCCATCGCAAGGAGGTGGCGGCATGGTTAGCCAAGTCGGACGACAAGCTTCAACATGGGCAGATGCTCCCCAAAAATTTGAAGCAGGTACGCCTCCAGTAGCAGAGGTATCCGGGTTGGTGACAGCCTTGGAATATGTATTGGAAGTGGGTATGCCTCAAATTCAAAAGCACGAAAAAGAACTGACTAACTATACGTTAATTAAATTTAGAGATTTTGCAGATCTGGAACTTTATGGACCTATGAAAATTACCGACAGAATTGGTGTGCTAAGCTTCAATCTCCAGAATGTTCATCCGCACGATGTTGCTCAAGTTTTGGACGAGGGCGGAATTGCTGTTCGTGCGGGTCATCATTGTACGCAAATTTTGCATAAGCGACTTGGAGTATTGGCAAGTGTCCGAATTAGTTTTGGTATTTATAACGACGTATCAGAAATCGATCGTTTGTTCAGTGCACTTGATCGTGCTAGAGAAATTTTTTTGGACTGATATGAATACTAAAACTATTTTTCGGGATCTGCTACTCGATCATGCGCGTAGTCCCAGAAACTCGGGTTATTTAGATCATCCTGATTTGCAGGCATCTGCTTACAATCCTCTTTGTGGAGATGAATTGGAATTGGCGTTGGAATTGTCCGGAGAAATAATTCAAGATTGTAGGACTCAAGTACGGGGGTGTACTATATGTATTGCTTCTGCTTCAATGATGAGCGAATTTATTTTGAAAAAAACTTTGTCAGAAGTGATTGTTAGCAGCAAAGAGTTTAGCGAAAGCCTCCGTAAAGATACTGAGAATATTTCTGAAATTATGGAAACGTTCCGTCCTTTGATTTCTTTGAAACTTCATCGCAGCCGGATTAAATGCATGAGGCTGGCGTGGGATGCACTTGAAGATTGTGCTGAACAATTCCAAACTTGATCGATACTAACGAAGGCACAGGTCTATCGAAAAAATTTTTATGTTTTCAAAAGAAACAGAACAAATCCGACAAATGCTGGAAAAACAAAATTACGTAGCCGATCCAGATATTGTAATGTCGATATATTTGGCAAAAACACTACAAAAACCATTATTGGTTGAGGGGCC
>CAZOTX010000057.1:0-7374 GCA_964582835.1 uncultured Pseudomonadota bacterium
GGTCATGCGTTTATCAGTAATGTGGAGAACTCCGTTTTCTTTTTGTTTCATGAAAAATGGAATTACCGATCCCCTACTCCCCATTACATTTCCGTAGCGGACAACTGATAGTTTAATATCATGCCATCCCTTATAGTTATTGGCAGCGATGAATAGCTTGTCTGACGTAAGCTTTGTGGCGCCGTAGAGATTAATTGGTGCTGCTGCCTTGTCCGTGCTCAAAGTAATGACTTTTTTAACCCCTTGAGCCATGGCTGCATCAATAACATTTTGTCCGCCAATCACGTTGGTTTTAACAGCTTCAAAAGGGTTATATTCAGCAGTAGGAACCTGTTTAAGTGCAGCCGCATGGATTACAATATCGACACCGTGCATAGACATTTTCAGGCGGTGATAATCTCTAACATCACCAATAAAATATCGCACCACATCTCCTTCTGGCCATTCCTGCTGCATTTCAAACTGCTTGAGTTCGTCTCGGCTATAGACTATTAATTTTTTAGGCTTGTATTGTTTTAGGACAGTTCGGACAAATTGTTTCCCAAACGATCCAGTTCCACCGGTTATTAGTATGGAGGTGTTTTTCAACATTTTGATTCAAAAGTATCTGGTTAAAGTAGTTTTTTTAGCCAAAACATACTATATTTTGATCTAAAAAATTCATACAGTAAGTGGGTGACATCCAAAAGGCCGGAACAACACGAGTTACATGTTCCGATTTTTTTCTCCTTGCAACTGTTAATTTTTTCCGTTACCGCACATAATCTTGAAGTACTGGTGGATCACATCATTATTCGAATGTTTAACAGCAGTTATCCATAAGATCCATCAAAACAAAATTCTCCACCTCATAGGTTTTCCATAACAAAAAGAACACTGAAAAATCTTTCTTTAGTAGATATGCTATTCCCTTTTTGATTGTAACGATCCTTCATAGAACCATTTCTACATTCAGTTCAGAGGACAACTTATGAAACTCAATCAAGAGCGAATCTTCCACAGGTATTCCTTGTTTATGTCGGCGTTGTTGTTCTTCAATTTGAGGATCGTTTGCTAATTGAACTCGCTCTCCTGGCTTACTTGGCTCACTGCGGATTTCATCTGTCATCTGTTGCAACCGCAACTCAAAATCTGACTGAGATTGACATACATCTGCCCGCATAACTATATATAACTGTCCCAAATGACGAGGTTTCTCCATAGAAGAAGTAAACATGGGAGGTATCGATCTTCCAAATTCCATTCCGGTCAAAACACCACACAGCACCTCTACCATTGCTGAGATCCCGAATCCCTTGTAATTCCCGATAGGCAGTATACATTGTGCCAGCGCTGGATCATCTGTCGGATTCCCATTTTCATCTGCAGCATACTTATCTGAAAGAGATTCTCCCCTTTCACGGGCACCAAGTAACTTGTTCCATGAAATCATTGTTGGCGCCATATCCAAACAGAATGGTTCAGACTCTTTTCTGGGGGCGGCAAAACAAATAGGATTGGTTCCAAAATATGCTCTTCGACCACCATAGGAAGACAATAAAGAATCGGCATGAGTAAATGCAAAAGCAATATATCCCTTTCGTGCAGCCCTGAGTGCGAAACTTGCCATAGCTCCGGGGTGACTTGAATTGCTTACGGAAATCACACCTATTCCAAATTCATGAGCAAGTGAAATAGCTAAATCGATTGCCCTCATTCCGGCGGCATGGCCAAATGTGTTGTCTGCGTCCAAATGCCCAAATGAGGGGAAAACCTGATTGTAAGTGTAATTGGGTCGCGGATTTTTGCGTCCCAACAAAGCTGAACGGGCATAGTGAGGAAGTAATCTAATTCCATGAGAATCCACACCTCGAAGAGATGTTTCACATAAACCGAAAGCAACGGATTCACATGTGTCTTCATCTAGACCGGCCTTGGTCAATATCTCTACATGAAACGCATAAACTTTATCGAACTGTATATTTTTCATAAAATTTTCTAAAACGGTTTTTTTCGAGATCCCCTATTTTGGCCATATCATCTGGAATAATAATAAATTTTTTTTGTTTTTTCATTCATCGATTTAAGAAGCATCTCTGCGATACGAAAATCGTCCTCATACTTGATAATGACCGAAGAAAGTCTACTTACTGGAAAGTAGCCAATCTTCCCGGAAAAAAAGGCATATCCGCATTCTTTGAATGATTTTATGAACGAGCTAGTTCTCCACATCATAATAAAGGGTACAAACGGACAAACAGGTTTTAAATCCTGAGTCAGCTCGAATTTTCCTTCCTCTTCAAAATTGACTGGTTGATTATCAAAAACACATTGTATTTGCTCTGTTTTAACAGTAAAAAGGGTGTCCAAATTGTTTGAAAAGAAATGTTGGACTGTGCTCTGAACATCCTCTATGGTTTGCAAGGGAGCAATAGGATTTTCCCAGACTACAATGTCGGAAGGATACTTCTCAATAAAGTCTATGACAACATCATCAGACTTTACAGACGAGCCACCAAGATGCTTAGGTCGCAGATAGAATTCTGCACCATATTCTTCAGCTATTTGACTAAAAACCTCACTATCAGAATTAACAATCACTCTGTCAAATACCCGTGATGAAAGCGCAGCTATAATAGCATAGGCAATCATTGGTTTGCCGTCCAGAAGCGCAAGATTTTTCATCTTGAATCGTGTGGATCCGATTCTTGCTGGAATCATAGCAATAATAGAAGGTCTCTTTTTCACGACAGAATTTTTTAGGAATACATCAAATTTTTATTAACCTTTTTTGAAATACTACAACAACTTTAAATCCAGTGAGATAAGTAAAAGATATTATTTTGTGTGTTTCTCGTATTTACTCTAGAAGTCTATCAAAATAACTATTATAAAAATCTACTTTTCATGATGAATTCCAACTTTTCCATTTACAAAATATGTTAATATTGAAAAATCATTCATTTTAAACTTTCTAAATATTAAATTAATAATGCTTACATAAAAAATCAAATCAACGCCCTTTAAATTAACTAACTATTATGTAAAATAGAAAAAAAATTGTTACTCTATAAATTTAGAATTGTATTGTGGATAATAAAGATTTTGAAAACAGATTTATTTAATTTTTTTCAAATTAATTCCTTTTTTAATGCATTAATCAATAATTGACCTATTTGTGAAGTATTTGAATCCCGTACTTCAAAACTTGCCAAGGAATTCCCCACCTCATAAAGACCAGTTTTAAAGCCCGTCATGTTTTCATTTCTAATAAACTCTGGGTGAGTTACACAACCAAGTCCATGAAGACCGATCAGTGTTTTTTCCTTAAATTCCCTCGGGACATCTCCACTGTCTATGCGTTGAAAATTTCTATCGGCAGCCTCTCTCCACAGCCAACCAGTTTCCTGACGAGCAGCAATGACTGAATCGTGTCCTTCTTCCAGTAGATTATTGATCATTGAGTCCAGAAGACCTGCCTCACGAAATGGGAAAGTTTCCTCCAGATGGAAAACAAGGTCTGGGTAGTAACCATTCTGTTCCAGCTTATCCAATGAAAATTTCTGTACGGTCTGCAGATTGATGTGCCCATGGGAAAGCTCAGGTGGTCGGAGAAAAGGACACTCAGCACCCAGACTACATGATATTTTTGCAGTTTTTTCAGAGTCAGTAGAAACAATTACCCTATCTATATACTGAGATTTCAAAGCGCTTTCAATGGTATAAGAAACTTGGTATTTTTTTCCTATTTTAATTGTTTCTCCTCTTACAGGAATAATTGCGACAATTTTTAATTTTTCTGCGTCAATTCGCCCTCTTTTTGAGTTTCCTGGCTGGTTTTCTATGATACGAACAATATTGTTCATTCTTTCAGCATTTCCATTTTGATGAATACCATGATAATGAAATACACTTGCTTCTGGTTCATACAGTATCTTATATCCTTTGTTAAGCATCTCCTGAGCCCATATTCTATCTTCGATATTTGTAATTTTGTTGTCAAAAGGTACATCCTCCCAACAGACTCTACGGATAATTGAGTTTGCGTTATGGAAAAAACTATCTTTATGTTGGATCTTTCTATCAAGACCAAAAACTAGCAAAAGGTCACGTCTGTCTGCAGGAGATGTGAAAGACATTGGTTCTTGTCTACCATATACACCTGCATATTTTTGATCCTCTTTTATCGCATTCACCAAATTCTCTAACCATTTAAGATCTACTGGAATACAGTGGACAGATAGACAGACGATGAACTCGCCAACTGCCTGCTCAATCCCCATGTTAAGTGCTTTACCAGGTAGGTAGTTGTCGACGGTAATAATTTTTTTTACAGGGAATTGACGGACTTTTTCTAATGTCTTGTCGATGCTCTCATTGTCAACAATAACGATTTCAAAATCTTGGAAGCTCTGCCTAAACAATACTTCAAGACATGGTCTGATCCAGCGTTCTTCATTTTTAGTGCGTATAATGATAGAAACTGAAGGGAGGGAAGACATAACGATTTCTAAAATACTTGTTTTATTAAAACTTTAGTGTTCTCAGTGGTTGTTTTTTAACGATCATAACCCTGTCAAGTCTACTTTTTGCCAACTCGAATTATTTTGTATACTTTTTTGAGCAGCCTCGATTACACCAGTGGAAAAAAGGGCTTCCGCGAAGGTGGGACGCTTATCCTCAAGTTGCGAAGGCTGAATGCGGTTTTCTAAAATATTGCGTACGTCATTAAGAAAGGCCGTAATACTATTAATACCATAGCCTTCCCACACAAGGTTCTTGTCACTTCCTTGAAAAGGTCTACAGAAGTCTGGATTTGGTTGCTCCAGATTTTGATTGTCATAAAGCAATCTAACCCCACGCTCTTTTTGATCTCCCTCAAAACGACCTTTGGTACCGACGAATTTTATTTTTTGATCAGACATTGCGCTGGAAGTTTCTGGATCAACCCAATTGACCAATAAAGTCTGGTTAAAAACATGACCATCAGCTGTCTCCCACTCAATCATGCATTGTTTTGCATCATAGACATCAATCCCCTGTTCTTGCAACCACTTTTTTTGTCCTGTAGCCATTACTCGTTTCGGAACAGCCCCTGTTACAAAACGTATGATGTCCACATAATGCACTCCAAGATATTGAAGTATATTGCTTTGCTGGACCCAAGCTCTAAAATTTTGACTGGGAATGGACTTACGCTGACTGTATTCCGCCCATGTGTATAGAGGAATCCCCAGATTCCCATTCTTAAACTCATCACGAAGGATGCGGTTCTGGCGATCCCAACGTTTGTGGAATTCAACCGCACCGTATAGATTGTTTTTCTTAGTAAGGCTTATGAGATCATTTGCTTCTTTTACAGATGGTGTTAAAGGCTTTACAACCAGGGTGTGTAAACCTTTCTCAAGGCAAGCATAAGCGACATCGAAATGAAGATGGTCTGGGATAGCAATAATAGCACATCCAGGCAATTCCACCTTTTCAAGAATCTGTTGATAAGTATTTTGTGAATCTTTCTCATCAGGAAAAAACTTGATAGGAACCTTAATATTTGTCAACTCTGATAATTTTTTTGATTTAATTTTCGCTTTTTGTGTGCGTTGAACATTTGTACCCACTACATAGGCATTGGTAATACTGTTTGATTCTTTTTGAAAAGTATTAATTGCGGGAAGGATTGTTCCATATCCTTCGGTTCCTACCCCAGAAACATACATACCTGAACCAATAATTAAAATATTCATAATAAATATAAGTGATTTAAGAGGCCACTTTTAGAATTTAAATATTTTGTCTTCACCCCATTCAGAAGTATAGATCCCTACAGCTTTTTCAAGGTTGTCAGATTTGCTCAGACCGTAATTAAACCCTTCTGAAAGCGAATTTAAGAATCTTGTAAGTCTAAGAGAAGCTTTTCCATCCCTAAATGGGTCTATATCATCCATTATGGGAGACCAGTCACCAAAACCTGAGATAGGTTTTTTTCTCCAGTGCTTCTTAACATTTCCCCAAAGTTCTTGCCAGTCATTAAAAACCACTTTTCCTATACCTAATTTATAGAATTGACTCTCTGTAACCCCATAACGATCCATCATCAAGGTTGGAGTTCCTGTCAAAGCTGCCTCATCTCCAGCAGTGCCTGCAACCATCATCTCCTGAATGGAAATATCTGAAGCCATTGCACACAGGGAAGGTGGGTTTTTAAAGTTCTTAGGTGAAAAATTATCATAATTATCAAATATATAACATCTTCCAGTTGCAAGGGCCTTGTCTAGTAAGCTATTGACATCCCCAAACACCTTTCTAATATTTTTTGGCTTTTTGGGTTTGATTATCAGTCCAAGCCAATTTTCTTGAAGAACTTTGTCAAGTAAAAACTGATAACTTTCTATTGCATTTGTACGGCTTGTTCCCCACCTTTGATCAACAGAAATGTCCTGATCAAAATAGGAAATAATTTTTTGGGCACCAAAACTATGTAGTCGCTTTCTCAAAGTTTTAGACTCTTCCTTAAAAAACATTTTTCCCGACTGAGCTAAGTTCCCTATGCAAATATTATATATTATATTTGATCCTTGTTTCATTTCAATCATTGGTGCTGTAGTAGAAAAGGAAAAATTAATATCTGTATTTATTGAGGAATAAGCGACTGGGAATTCATAATATGAAGTTTGAAAAACTGCTGAAATTCCTCCTTTTTCATTCATAGCTGCAGCTGCTGCTATAGGATGGGCGTCCCATCTATGGGAAGTCAAGTAAATGTTCGCATTGATTTTAGAAAACAGTTCACTCCAATGTTTTTTTTCGTTTACATATTCAGTGAAATTGTAATGGATAATCTTTTCTTTTTTTGTTTTATTAATTTTTTTTAAAGGGGATTTAGGTGCAGATAGAAACACAGGTACATCCAACCCTTGCCCGATTTTTTGATTTAATGGAATAAAATTCATTCCACTTTTTCTGATTTCCATCAACTCTTTCTTATTTTTTGGATGAGTTTTGCTAACGAAATTTATTTTCTCAGGAGAAAGAAAAGGAGAATTCCATATAACTTTAGGACGATACATCTGTATAACCTGATCAATAGCAATACAGGGAAGATTGTTTTTAATGCTAATTTTTGGTGAAAATTTATTTATAAAACTGTTTAGATATTTTTTAATAAAGCGAACCCATACTTTCCTTTTTGTTAGAAAAAACAATCCATGAAAAGAATTATTACCAAAAAACTTATTAAGAATTATCTCTACACCAACTTTATTGCCATATTTATATAATTCATTTACCCATAATTTTTATTCAAACTATTTCCCACGTTTTCTATTTCAACGGTGGAAAAACGATTCAGCAAATGATGGAAGACTACCCTCCAGGTCCTGAGGAATAACCTTACAT
>CAZOTX010000058.1:0-7312 GCA_964582835.1 uncultured Pseudomonadota bacterium
TACATTTGATTCAGGATAAATTTCATTTTTTGTCTGCAAGGCATCTTGTCGCGCTTGCTCATGAAATGAAACTTGCTCATGCAGAAGTCTTTGAGGTGGCTACATTTTATCATCATTTTGACGTTATCAAAGAAAACGATACTCCACCACCGGATTTGACAGTTAGGGTTTGCAATTCACTAACCTGTGAAATGACCGGTGCAAAAGCACTAACTAAAGCACTAAAAAATAATTTAGGCAAAGATGTTAGGATTCAACCTGTCCCATGTGTAGGACGCTGCCAAAATGCACCTGTTGCTGTAGTGGGTAAAAACCCACTTGATAATGCAACATCAGAATCGGTCTTGATTGCAGTAAATAATAAAGAAGTGCGTCCAAAAATTCCAGATTATACAAATTTTTCTGAATACCTGGATAAAGGTGGTTACAAGCTTTTTCGGGAATGTATTTCAGGGAACCGTTCGGTCGATTCTGTTATTGAAGAACTTAAAAAATCTAATCTGCGTGGTTTGGGAGGAGCAGGTTTTCCAACAGGGAGTAAATGGGAAATTGTAAGAAAATTTACAGGCCCCAGACTTCTGGCAGTTAACATTGATGAAGGGGAACCTGGAACGTTTAAAGATCGCTTTTTTCTTGAAACTGATCCGCATCGTTTTTTAGAAGGATCTTTGATTGCAGCCTGGGCCGTAGAAATTAAGGAGATTTATATATATCTCCGAGACGAATACGCAGCAGCAAATGAGATTTTGATCCAAGAAATTAAAGAACTTAATTTTGCTTTCCCAGGTGAGTTACCCAAAATTCATTTACGCCGTGGAGCAGGAGCATATATTTGTGGTGAAGAATCAGCTATGATAGAATCAATTGAGGGAAAGCGAGGGATACCGCGGTTACGTCCACCGTATGTTGCAGAAGTTGGTTTGTTTGGTCGTCCCACTCTAGAACACAACATGGAAACTCTGCACTGTATTCGGGATATTATTGAAAAAGGAGCAGAATCATTTTCTTCACATGGCAGAAGGGGACGCAAAGGACTGAGGGCTTTTTCTGTAAGTGGTCGTGTACAAAAACCTGGAGTGCATCTGGCACCAGCGGGTATTTCGATGCTTGAATTGATTAACGAATATTGTGGCGGAATGTTGACTGGACACATTTTTTACGGTTATTTCCCCGGAGGTGCTTCCGGTGGAATACTTCCAGCCTCACTTGGGGACTTGCCACTGGATTTCGATACTCTTCAGGAATATGGCTGTTTTATTGGTTCTGCTGCAGTAATTGTGTTTTCTGAACAGGATAACGCTCGTCAACTGGCACTCAACGCAATGCGATTCTTTGAACACGAATCGTGTGGACAATGCACTCCATGCAGGGTTGGTACGACAAAAGCCATTTCACTGATGGAACAAAATACTTGGAATCAAAACCTTTTAGAAGAACTCTCGCAGACAATGGAAGACGCTTCCATTTGCGGATTGGGGCAAGCCGCTCCAAATCCGTTGCGTTGTGCGATGAAATACTTTCCACAGGAGGCGTGAAATGGAGACAATTTCATTTGAACTTAACGGACAATCAATTTCTGCATTTGCCGGTGAAACAATTCTGCAAGCCGCGGACCGTACAGGGATCGTTGATATTCCACGGCTGTGTTACAAAGAAGGTTACCGCTCTGATGGCAACTGCAGATCTTGTGTTGTGGAAATTGAAGGTGAGCGTGTACTGGCACCATCATGCTGTCGTTTCCCGGAAAAGGACATGAAAGTCAAGAGCAAGAGCGAACGTGCTGTCCATTCACAAAAATTGGTTCTGGAACTATTACTGGCCGATATGCCCGAATCTGGGGAATCACCTTACACACCAAATTCAGAACTTGATGAATGGGTTGGCAAATTAGGTGTACGCAAACCAAGATTCTCTAGGAGGACCCAACCAGCTTTTGATAACTCACATCCAGCAATGTCTGTTAATTTGAATGTCTGCATCCAATGTACACGCTGCGTTCGAGCCTGCAGAGAAGTTCAGGTAAATGATGTTATAGGAATGGCCCATCGGGGATCACAAGCAGAAATTGTTTTTGACTTCGGAGATCCAATGGGGGACAGTACGTGCGTTGCCTGCGGAGAATGTGTGCAAGCTTGTCCTACTGGTGCTTTGATGCCAGCAAATAATGTCGGGTTATTAACAGCAGACAAAAAGGTCGATTCGGTTTGTCCATACTGCGGTGTTGGTTGTTTGCTGACATATAATGTAAAAGAAGGAAAAATTTTACGTGTTGATGGGCGTAGAGGACCTGCAAATAAGGAAAGATTGTGCGTCAAGGGACGTTACGGTTTTGATTACGTCCATCATCCAGATCGTCTAACAAAGCCGATGATTCGTAAAAAAGATGTTCCAAAAACAACGGAACTGATCCAACCTAATGACTGGCAACAAATTTTCAGAGAAGCAACTTGGGAGGAGGCACTCTGTTTTGCAGCAGAAGGTTTTAGAACAATACGAGATGGAAACAGCTCAGATGCTTTGGCAGCTTTTGGCTGTGCAAAGGGCAGTAACGAAGAAGCATATTTGTTGCAGAAGCTAGTTCGAACAGGTTTTGGAACTAATAACATAGATCACTGTACCCGGCTTTGTCATGCCTCATCGGTTAGTGCCTTACTGGAAGGAATTGGTTCTGGAGCAGTTTCAAATCCATTTACAGATGTGACAGATGCTGAAGTCATTTTTCTGATTGGAGCGAATCCCATAGGCAATCATCCAGTGGCAGCTACGTTTATGAAAAACGCAGTTAAAGCTGGCAAAAAGTTGATTTTGCTGGACCCAAGACGCACAGAATTATCTCGTCATGCAACTTACAATCTCCAGTTTCGTCCGGATACCGATGTTGCACTACTAAATTCACTGATGCATGTCATCATCAAAGAAAAATTATGCGATGAAATATACATCACTGAACACACTACTGATTTTGAAAAATTGAAATCCAATGTTGCGGATTACAGTCCAGAAAAAGTAGGTCCAATCTGTGGGATCTCTGAAGAGACTTTGCATGAAGTAGCCAGAACTTTTGCTACTGCTGAATCAGCTATCATCTTGTGGGGTATGGGGATTTCCCAACACATTCATGGCACAGACAATTCACGCTGTCTAATAGCTTTGTCACTTATGACAGGCCAGATTGGACGACCTGGAACAGGGTTGCATCCATTGCGAGGACAAAATAATGTGCAGGGGACATCTGATATGGGACTGATTCCAATGTTCTTTCCGGATTACAAATCAGTGACAGATTTAGAAAATAAAAAATGGTTTGAAGATTTTTGGAAAACTTCTCTCAATCCCAAAACAGGTTTAACTGTAGTTGAAATTGTTGATGCAGTGCATTCTGGAGTTATCAATGGTTTATATGTACAAGGTGAAAATCCCGCTATGTCTGATCCAAATCTAAACCACGCCCGAGAAGCTTTGTCAATGCTAGATCATTTAGTAGTTCAAGATATTTTTTTGACTGAAACAGCAGGTTTTGCAGATGTAATTTTACCAGCTTCCGCTTTTCCGGAGAAAAGCGGTACCTTCACCAATTCCAATCGTCAGGTTCAATTTGGTAGACAAGCCATCAATCCTCCTGGAGAAGCCCGCCAAGATTGGTGGATCATAAAGGAAATGGCTCGCCGACTTGGATTGAATTGGAGTTACGATGGTCCTGAACAAATTTTTTCTGAAATCAGGAAAACAACTCCTAGCATGGCTGGAATTACCTGGGAACGTCTACAGAAAGAACACTCAGTGACATATCCCTGTAGAAAAGAAGGAGATCCCGGAGAAGCAATTGTGTTTAGAAAAGGATTCCCAACTGCAAATAAAAAGGCCCGCTTCGTTCCTGCAAAATACACTCATGCAGACGAAATGCCCGATGAAGAATTTCCATTCGTGTTTATCACATCACGCCAACTTGAACACTGGCATACAGGCAGCATGACGAGACGGGCAACAGTACTGAATGCCATTGAACCATATCCAGTGGTACATGTAAACCCTGATGACCTAGATAAATTGGGAGTGGAACCTGGAGAAGCGGTAACTATCGAATCTCGTCGAGGTAAAATTTCAACATTTTCCAGGCAGGATCACGGTGTTCAAAAGGGAAATCTTTTTATGTCCTTTGGCTACAATGAGGCTGCTGCCAATTTAATTACTTCTTCAGTGTTGGATCCTTTTGGAAAAATTCCAGAAGTAAAATTCTGTGCAGTAAGAATTTCAGCAGGTGGGAATCCTGAAATACGGATCGGCTGAAAGTTAATTTAATCAATACTAGTAGTGCAGAAAAAATAATTTTAAGCAGAGGAATCCCTTTTTCTTCTTGTTTTCTAGTCTTTCGTTGATTAGTATCAATAATGCCGGTTTTGAATGAAATTCGTATACTTTACTTTTACTCATCTTCTACAGTCAAAATATTGATTAAAAATATAAGAAGTACTGGCTTATAAAATTGGTTAAGGACTTAAACCCAGTTTGCTAAACGTAAACGCAAAATCATTTAATTATTTTCAAAATAAATGTGGTTCATCTGAGTTTTGGCATTACTCCTGTATAACTTTATGAGGTTCATAAAACTTTAATAAGACTATTTTTGAAAAAAAATATTTCGTATGTCAAAATACAAAATTAAATTAAAAATTTTATAAATTCCAATCCGAACTTGGTGAGGTGAATAAGATGAAAAACAAAACTAGGAATATTCGATGATAAACAAATTTGCCGGTTATTTTACTCAAGATTTAGCAATTGATTTAGGAACAGCTAATACCCTTGTTTATACCAAACAGCGTGGGATTTTGATTCGTGAACCATCAGTGGTAGCTGTACAAAAAGATAGCCGTGGAAGGATTCAGGTTCTTGCTGTTGGAGAGGAAGCCAAACAAATGCTAGGACGTACCCCAGGTTCAATTACGGCTATTCGGCCAATGAAGGACGGTGTCATTTCAGATTTCGATATTACTCAGGAAATGCTACGTTACTTTATCAGGCTTACCCAAAGCAAGTTTTCCTTCTTTCGTTTTAAGCCTCGTATTATAGTTGCCGTTCCTTCAGGAATTACTCAAGTTGAACGTCGTGCTGTCAAAGAAGCTGCTGAATCTGCAGGTGCAAGAGAAGTTTTTTTGATTGAAGAACCAATGGCCGCTGCACTAGGAGCAGGATTGCCGGTGACAGAAGCCAGAGGCAGCATGATTGTTGATATTGGAGGAGGAACTACAGAGGTTGCTGTGATTTCCTTAGCAGGTATTGTTTATAGCGATTCAGCTCGGATTGGCGGTGATAAAATGGACGACAGTATTACCGAATACATTAAGCAAAAATATAATCTCCTTATTGGTGAACGTACTGCTGAAGAAATTAAAATAAACATTGGGTCTGCTTACATTAAAGAAGAACCTAAATCGTATGAAGTACGAGGTAGAGACTTAGTAACCGGTATACCAAAAACACTGGTACTTGGCGAAGAAGAGATTTTGGAAGCTCTTAGTGATGTTTGCGCACAAATAGTTAAGACAATCCGAAACGCTCTGGAATCTACTCCTCCGGAACTGGCAGCTGACATAGTTGACCGTGGAATTGTTATGGCAGGTGGAGGATCATTACTTTCAGGTATGGATGATTTGCTTCGACAGGAAGTGGGTTTGCCGATTTTTCTCGCAGATGACCCCCTTACCAGTGTTGCTACTGGAACAGGAAAAGTGCTCGACGAAATTGATTTACTTGCTACAATCGAACTTGCATCCTGAGATGTTAGAAAATTTTTGATATAATCCTGAATCGAAATTCTATTCTTTAATCCTCTAGAGTAAGCGAATTTAAGCAGGCAAAACCAGAACACACTCCTCCCTCATTGAAGTTATGAGCCTTTGTACGTACCAAGTAACCTACATCTTGATTTTTCTCTAATACACCACTGTCAGCAAAACAAATCCCATAACGCCCAACCTCACTTACACAGGTTAATTCTTCTGCATGGTCATTCACTACAAGTACTGCAGATTGGGTTTGTGCAGAAATTTTTTCCATCAAAATATAAGCCTTTTCTTCAGCGGACCGAAAACTTTTCAGAATTTTTGGAATGTCAGATCCAAAATAATTGTTACCACCACCTTCTCGTTGAGGTTTGAGTACATAATTTTCGGGATTACCAGAGACCCATTCTGTTGCCAACATTTCGCCTTTAGGCGTTTCAATAATTTCGTCCAATGAATGCATTTTAGCAAATGTTTTAATTAAATTCATTGACTTTTTAACAGAGGTAAACTTGAATAAAATATCTGGCCTTGTCAATACTTGTTGAATTTTTTTCATTCCAGCAAGTTGCATCTGTAAATCCGGAACCTGAATTGTAGATGAGGCTTCAATCAACTGGCGCCCTTTTACTGACTCAATTTTTTGAAAATCGTCCGGTGTGTATCCTGCCCGGTAATAACAGAGGGCAACTATTCTTCCTTCTATTACAAGATGCCCTTGACGCAAGCATCCTTCCTCAAATACTTCGGCTAAAGTTTTCCGGACTGTAGAAATATTGTGCTCATCCCATAAAAGCTGTTCCAATCCCAACTGATCAAAAAAGTTCCTCTCTACAGATTGAGGAATCAACAGCATTACTCCCTCAGGAGAACCGTATTCTCTCACCCCTTTTGCGAACGCATCAACTAAAATACTCAATGGATTGTTTGGAATAATTTCTGGTAATTGATTTTGCTTAAATAAATAGTCGTGTAAATGAAATAATTTGGTTATTAAAAAAGGGAAACTAACAGAGACAGTATTAAGTTCAACTTGCCGAAGAGATGACTTTGGTGTATTGCTATCTGAGGAATCAACAGAATGGCCTAAATTATTGTATTCATCTTTTATCAAAAAAAAATCATTCCGTTGTACAAGCAACTGTTTGCTCTGTGTAATTTCATTCAATCTAAAATCCATCAACATTCTTATAAATGAATCTATTTTGGCAATAGGTTCTAAATGGTGCTCAAGAAAATCCCAATTCTGAGATATACTAATCATCAACTCGCTAAATGGCGCAGTCAGATCTGACATTTCTTTTAAATCAGTTGATGAAATTCTATAAGGACTTATTGAAAACGGAGCGTGTGTGAGCTGGCCATCAGGCAAATATTTTAGAATTCCATAAAGCTTTGCTCGCTCTATCGTATTTTTGGTTTGCTCGTTTAGAACTTGTGTTTGCATGCAAAAATTTTATAATTTTAGATGTAAAAGGCGACGTGGCCGAGTGGTTAGGCAGAGGTCTGCAAAACCTTGTACAGCGGTT
>CAZOTX010000059.1:0-2060 GCA_964582835.1 uncultured Pseudomonadota bacterium
AATAGTCCGCTGTCCAGTTTTTTTTCTCCAAAAAAGACCATGAACGAAATTGCTTCACGTGTGTTTCTAGTCTTGTCTTTTGGACCACTCCAGTCTGCCCCAACTGGATATTGATCTACTCCCCATTCGATACGTATTTTTGTCTCTCCATGCAAATAGTCCTTTTCATCAAACTCCAGCATCATTATTCCCAGTTCATCACGAGTTGGTTCTATCACAAGCTTTCCGTCCTCAAATCGGAGATTCATATTGTTTATATTTTCCCGGAACTCCCATTTTATCCTTTCAAACCAATTTTTTACATTACCTGATGCATTTACAAAATCTAGTACATAAATATTTTTTGCCTCAGTAAAAAAAGTGAGCAATAAAAATAAACTCAGGAAAATTAATTTTTTAAAAAATTTTCCACATAATTTTTTTTCTTTCCCCATTAATTCCTTTTTAAGCTTAAATTTGTTTTGCTGAATAACAGAGATTTTCTTGAAAAACAAATAGACGGGGGGAGTAATTTCATGTAGTAAGTTTTATCCCCAATTTGGGTATTATATAAAAAGATGGTCTAGTTCACTAAGTGTAAGAAAAATTTGTGGCAAATTTACTGAGTGTATCTGTTAAGAAATTTCTAGCCAAACCTTAAACATTTAAGCTAGATATTTCAAGATTTTTATTAACTAAAAAATCAATGTATGATCATCTAGTATAAATTCAAGATAGCACAACCGTCGTTGTCATTCCTTGAACATAAACTTTTGGTTGATATTAATACATTCTGTTAAAAATTTTTTAAATAGTCTTGTGGTGAAATTTTTTAGAGATGGACTGTTTTAAAGATTATCTCTATATATCTGAAGTATTTTCAGAAGAAACTTTATTTTCCTTATACATTGGATTTGGGTTGATAAAAACTAGCTGATTGCCAGCTAAGGATTTTGTGGCAACCTCTATTTCATTTACAAGCAAGTCACTGGATATTCTTCTGCGGAGTGTACTTTTATGCATCAGAGTATTCAATTTTATCTCCAGGTAACCAATAATATTTTTCAATTCTGAAACTTTGTTAAAAAGAATTGTATTTTCCAAATATTCAACAATTAATTTTTGGTTATGTGGAGAATATCCTTTAAAAACAACAGAAAATTCCTGATCTGCTAAATTTTCGTTTTGAAAAAAACGAGTTATATTAAATGCAGACTGGCGAAAACTTTCCAAAACAGCTAGTTTAGCTGATTCCCCAAATAAAAATTTCCTTTCAAGATCATCCGGCTTTTTTATTGATATTTCATTTTGCTCGACAATTGTTTTAGCAATTTGTTGACCTGTCGAAGTTTTATATAGATTTAGATGCACTTTTGATCCTACCTTAAAAAATTTTCCTTTTTTGTAGTGTTTGGTCGGAATTATTTCCATTACCACCAAAACATCTGCATTAAGATCTAATGCCAATGCAATCAAACTATTTACAGAGCTGTAAATTAAAGTTTCCTGCTCAAGCAAATTATAAACATCCTTCATAGCTTGTTCTCCAAACGTTTGGAATCCGTACCCTGAAAAAGTTTTCTTAACTTTAGAAAGTGCATTTTTTACCACTATATTATTCCGAGGTACAGCTTCAAGATTATTACTATGGTATACAAATAACAAAAGTTTGTTCAACATTCGGTCGTGCAGAATACGTAATAATTTTAATTTTTGTTGAATTTTTTCTATTTCAACTTTTGCTAGGATTTGGATTTCATAGTTTGTCCCGGTTACGTCTGGTTGTTCTCTTTTTATCTCAAAACTACTAATATAATCCTGACTAACTCCATAAATTTGTTTTTTAATTACTCCATAATTGAGACTGATTGTCTTATCATCAAGAATACGTTCAACTCCTATTTTTACAGCTTCGAGTAGGGCATTTTTTAACGCCTGTTGACTTGCATGAATTTGGTCACCTTTGTATATTTTTGCAAAACCCTTAACCACTATTTCTTCTGCCAACAAATGAAAGCAAATGGGAAAGATCAACAACAAAAAACAAAAAAATGATTTCATATATAAGGATATTTAACAGT
>CAZOTX010000059.1:2160-7293 GCA_964582835.1 uncultured Pseudomonadota bacterium
TGGCTGCAGTAACGCATTTTCAGGGGGAGGAAGTTTACCGTATGATTCAATTGAGTAATCCATCAAACTATCCAAGGTTTTGTATCCACCTTTTATAAATTGCAAATCTGTCCATGCTTGGAAATATCTTTTTTTAGGATTGTAAGCATTAGCCTGAGAAAAGTGATATGCTGCCAATTCAAGTTCATTTCGCAATTGAGAAACTACCCCTAAATTGTAGTGTGCTGAAGCATAATTCAAACGGTTGATGCCCATAGAAAACCTTGCGTGTGATTTTATAATCATTGCATAACGTTCAAAATCCTGATTCGATATTAATCTTGAAAGAACTAATTTTATTTCGTTGTGGTCAAAAGACTTTCCGTGAATTTCAAGTAACGGCTTCATAACTCTGTGAGGCAACCCTGCTTTTTTTAGACGTAAATATACTTCGTCTGTAAAAACATATCGCTCAGATTTGGGAAAAGTACGCGGTTCAAAAAGAACATAATTCCAACCCTTTAAAGCCAGGTCGTATCTTTTGCCGGTAGCAAAATGGTTTGAACGTATTATTCTTGGGTCGCCGAAATCCAGAAGTCCTAATGTCCATGGTAAGGGATTAGTTCCCTTTTCCAATTCTACAACAAGTTCGTTCTTTTCTGGATTGATTCTGTCTAAAAATTTTTGAATAATAAGTTGTGAAAATTGTATCATTGCATCGCCAGAATCTGGAATAAGAAGGATATTTTCATTACCTCTATAATTTTTCTTAATATTGGCTTTTTCTACTTTGAAATAAAGAGTTTTGTCGCCTGCAATGTTTGTGACTTTGAATTCAATTTCTATTTCTAAAGACCGCTCTATTATACGTTCAGTATATGTTTTTTCAGCAAATTCAAATGTTCGATGAATTCCATTTAGACCAGAACGATTTTTGTTTAATCCTTCGTGCTCCACCAAACTGGTATGTGTTTGAGTAAGATTCATTTCCTCATCATTTGTAGAAAAACGTTTGACTGCAACGTTTAGTAGTGCTGCATTCTTATTTGAAATTTCTGGAAAAACTGCTAAATAATTCAGTCGCGGGAATTGATCGATCTCATGAATCAGAATTTTGCCAAACAATTCTGACTGAACTCCCTGAACCTCGCTAACATGGATTGAATTTACTTCTGAAAGTACTATTTGTGAAGGTGGCACTTTGTGATAGATTTTGGTTACAGAACAACCGTTAAGTATCATTGCCTGAAACAATGTTAAAAGAAAAGAAGAACAAAAAAACTTTTTGCTAACTGGAAAAATCAGTAACCAAAATTTTTTTTGAAGTAAAATCACTGACCTAATATAAAAAGGGGGGTTCTGTTCAATTGACCAAATTTCCAGCACATCATCATCATTAATGTCATATTTGAAAACGTCAGTGAATGAAGTGCTGCTGCCTGTGAATGTGTTGTTGACGCAACTTCTCCCTCCAGTTACCAGCGGTAATTCCGTTTACTGAGTAAATCCGCGAAAATTTGAGGGTAAGATAGATTTTTTATGCGGTGTAACCGGCTTAGAAACAGACTTTTGCTTCCGTTTATTTTGGAAACCATGGCATATAATACCCATCAAAACTTTGAAAAGCGAATGTGCCCTGTAATACGTTGATTACAAGCACTAGAATTAAGTCCAACAAGTTGAATCCCTAGCCATATCTTTTCACCCCAAGAAATCATGCAAAAAGTGTGGCCATTTTTCATTACCCTCCTCCAAAAGACAAACAAACCCGTACATTTCTTGAAGACAAAAATTCTGTCTTTTGTTGATAAGGCTTTTATTACCAAACTTGTTTGTTGTTTTAATTTTCTTTATTTGATCAGGAAACTAAAGTAGAGCTAGAATGGACTCAGACGCAAGTTCCAAAACTTGATTTGGAAAAACACCTAGATATAGCACCGCTGCAGCTGTACCAATCAGTCCTGTCAGTGCAAATCCATAAGTTTTGTTTGATACATCAGCACCTTCTGGAAGTGCCCCTTCCCGCATATACATAAACATCACTACTCGCAAATAGTAGTATACTGAAAGAGCACTATTAAGTACCCCGATTATGGTCAGCCAAATCCACCCTCCGTGAAGTGCTGCACTGAAGATTTGAAATTTCCCTATAAATCCACCTGTTAACGGTAGTCCAACTAATGAAAAAATGAACACTGTCATCAACAATGCAAGAAAGGGAGAACGTTTACCATATCCTGCTAAATCATCAAATGTTTTTGGGATACGTCCAGCGTCCCGAATCGTTAAAATTCCAAAGGCACCAGTTCCCATCAAAGCATATGCACACGAATAAAATATAACTCCGCTGATAGCATTATTGCTGCCCACCACAACAGCAACCATAACATATCCTGCATGGGCAATCGAAGAAAATGCAAGCATTCGTTTTACTTCATTTTGTCGCAGAGCCATTACGTTACCTACTGTCATTGTAAGAACAGCCAATAGCCATAGTAAATTCTCCCAGTTTGCACTCTCAAGAGGTATACCTGTCAACAAAATGCGTACGAATACAGCAAATCCTGCAGCTTTAGCTGCTCCAGAAAGGAAACCTGTTACTGGAGTGGGGGCTCCAGTGTAAACATCCGGTGTCCACATGTGAAACGGCACAACTGCGATTTTGAAACTCATAGCTATCATCAACATTGTAATTCCAACAACTACAATAGGATTGTCGACTCCATTTTGTTTAATTTCTGAAATTATTTTAGGTAACATCGTGCTACCAGTTGCACCATAGAGTAAAGAAATTCCATATAACAAAAAACCTGAAGAGAAGGCCCCAAGCAATAAATATTTGAGGGCCGCTTCATTAGATTCTGCAACTTTACGTTTCATGCCAACCAGAATATAACTGGATATTGACATTATTTCCAGACCAATAAAAATAACAAGTAAATCCAGTCCGGAAGTCATAAACATCATCCCAGAAACTGAAGTCAGTAGAAGCACATAGTACTCTCCAAAATTCATCCCATTCTCTGAAATATAATGTCTCGAAAAAAATACAGTCAGGATTGCAACACTCATGTATATAACTTCAAAAAGTACAGAAAAATCATCGGCAACAACTGTCCCGTAAAACCCTGAAAAACCCCTTCCATGCAACTGAGTTTCTGATATAATTGCCACAACAAGACCAAAAATTGTAGTCACTGCTAAAGTAAATGATCTGTCTTTTGACGGAGCAAAAAGGTCCGCAAGTAAAACGGTGCATGCAGTGAAAAGTACCAATATTTCGGGAATGATTGGAACCAAATCTGTTAGTTTTATGAATTCCATTTTTTTCTCAGGAATTTTACCCTCCCGTTATTAGGGGAGGGGAATATTTTTTGGTTAACTGAAAATAGAGGGCATTTTATTCAGCCGCCTCACCTTCATGACATCATTGGAAAATTGTATTCTGCTCCAGCTTTGATACCGGTGGGCCAACGTGAAGTAACTGCTTTCAGGCGCGTGTAAAAATGAATGGTATCGGGTCCATAAATGTGATGACTTCCGAAAATTGATTTTTTCCAACCACCAAAACTGTGGTAACCAACCGGTACCGGAATCGGCACGTTAACCCCAACCATACCAACCTCAATCCGGTTGACAAAATCTCTTGCAGCATCTCCGTCCCTGGTGAAAATAGCCACACCATTTGCATATGGATTACCATGTACAAGTTTGATTGCCGCTTCATAATCTGTAACTCGAACAGTGGATAAAACCGGTCCAAATATTTCTTCTTTGTAAATATCCATTTCCGGAGAAACATGGTCAAAAAGAGAGGCTCCGATAAAAAATCCATTTTCATGACCTGGAACTTTAATTCCTCTACCGTCCACTAGGAGTTTTGCTCCCTGATCTAAACCACTTTGAAGCAGGGAAGTAATTCTGTCTAAACTTTGTCGTGTAATAACAGGCCCCATTGCGGCATTGGTGTCCGCTGGAGGTCCAACCGGCAAATTTTCAACCAAAGGAATCATTCGATCCATCAATTCATCCGCAACTTTTTCTCCAACAGGAACAGGTACAGATACAGCCATGCAACGCTCTCCGGCAGAGCCATACCCAGCTCCCATCAGAGCATCAACGACTTGCTCCATGTCTGCATCCGGCATAATTATCATGTGATTTTTTGCTCCACCCAAAGCTTGAACACGCTTGCCGTTAGCGGCTCCACGAGTATAAATATATTCTGCAACAGGAGTCGAACCAACGAAACTCACAGCCATGATATCCGGATTATCCAAAATAGCATCTACCACCACTTTGTCACCCTGCACCACATTGAACACTCCATCTGGCAAACCTGCTTCTTTGAGTAAGTCTGCTAAAATTAAAGTTACACTTGGGTCACGTTCAGATGGTTTCAAAATAAAGGCATTTCCACAAGCAATAGCATTAGGGAACATCCAAGCTGGAACCATTGCAGGAAAATTAAAAGGAGTGATTCCGGCAACAACTCCGAGAGCTTGTGGAATTGAATAAACATCAATCGAGGTGGCAGCCTGTTCGCTGAAAGTACCTTTCAGCAAGTGGGGGATGCCACATGAAAAATCAACTGCTTCAAGACCACGAGATACTTCACCTAAAGCATCCTGGTGTGTTTTTCCATGTTCGCTACTGATTGCACTAGCAATTTTATCTGCATTTTCTTCCAGCAAGCGTTTGAAACGAAACATAACCTGTGCCCTTTTCATTGGAGGAGTGGCTCCCCATCCAGGTGCTGCGGCACTTGCAACTTTTACCACATCATCAAGTTCAGCTGCACTTGACAATCTGACTTGTCCTGAAACCTCGCCGGTGGAAGGATTAAAAACATCTTGGAGAGATCCACCAGTTTGACTTACGCTTGAGCCCGCAACATGGTTCCCGATAATGTTACTCATAATCATGTCCCTAAAATATTTACCAATAAAAAATTGTATTGTAAAAAAGTATAATTCTAGGGAAAATAGTTGTGTGAATCAAGTTTTTTTGCTTTTAATTGCAAATGATTGTTGTGTAAGCCCAATACTACTCGCCCCTCTTCCAAATATTTTACTAAAAGCTTAAATTTAGCTCAGAAGAACTGTTTTTCAAAAAACAAACTGCCACTTAATATATTTATGACTGAAAATAAGG
>CAZOTX010000060.1:0-7156 GCA_964582835.1 uncultured Pseudomonadota bacterium
AGGTCAACCATTTTTGCACGTAGACCAATAAAAAATGCCGGTGCAATTCCAAGCGATGTTGAAGACATGCAGCCGACCATTGTAAGGAACCCAAGTTTCTCCGCTTCAGCCTGCAGAAGCAGAGCTTCAGTGAGTCCTCCGGTTTTATCTAATTTAATATTTACAAAGTCATAAAGTCCTACTAAACGAGGTAGGTCTGCCGTTTTATGGCAAGACTCATCAGCACATACAGGAATTGGACGTTCCAAATTAATCAAAATATTGTCGTTATCAGCAGGAAAAGGCTGTTCGATCATTTCTACACCAAGCTTCTGAAATGCTGGAACAAAAAGGTTATAATGTTCCAGAGTCCATCCTTCATTGGCATCAACTATTAAACGTGTATCTGGAGCATTTTTTTTGATAGCATACAGGCGATCCAAATCACCATCACCTGTGAGTTTGATTTTTAAAATTGGTCGGTATGAGTTTTTTCGAGCAATTTCCCCCATTGTTTCTGGAGCATCAACTCCCAGAGAGAAAACTGTTGTCAAATTTTTGGGTGACGATTGAGAAACGGTTACCAAGTGTTGCGCTAATTCTGGTAATTCCCAGACTCTTTTGTTAGCAATTTTTGCTTCCAAATCCCATAGTGCGCAATCAATTGCGTTTCTAGCTGCTCCATGAGGCATCATTTGTTGTAGATCCTTACGGCTGAGATCATTTTCCAGTTGGCTGCGAAAATTTTCAATTAGTTTTTCAGTCTGTGAGATCGATTCTTTATAGTGCTCAGTTGGTGAGGCTTCCCCCCATCCTGTGCACCCGTTTTGTTCTATAATTACTATAACGGTATCGAAATTATCTTCACTTCCTCTTGAAATTGCGAAAGGTTCCTCACTCCAGTTTTCAGATTTGACTGTCAATTTTCTGTAAGACATAAATATTTTTTGATTTTTTAGATAATGATCATCAATAAATTTCTTCCCTATCTTCTAATGGTCTAGCACGCCAACGACGGTGCATCCAAAAATATTGCTCAGGATGTTTTCGTATCACATTTTCTAAAGCTGAAGTGATTTTTTGGGTTATTGTCAGTGTGTCTTTTTTTTGTTCTCCCGAAAGTTCAAAAGTGATACGTTCAAATTTGATTTCCAAATGCTCACCGACATATGGGCAGGTTACGAGTATAACCGGACTTTTTCGTAGCAAATGAAAAGACGCCGTTCCTTTGCTTGATGAAGCAAGTCTTTCAAAAAAATTAACAAATAGATCTGATTTATTGTCGTTTTGATCGATCAGCATTGCAATGATTTTATTGGCCGCAAGTGCTCTTCCCATTTGTAGAGTAGCTTTTTTACCTTTTTCAATTGTTTCAACTCCAAATTTAGCACGGGCAATATTTTGAAGTTCATTGGTGAGTGGGTTGGTTTGCTTACCAACATACATTGTGACGGAATATCCCATTTCTACCAAAGCAGGAGGGATTATCTCCCAATTGCCAAAATGTCCACTGACTAGTAGCACCCCCTTATTTTCTGATAATGCCTGATCCAGGATTTCTAGATTATAACATTTTGCTACTTCTGAGGTACGTCCTTTCCAAGCATCCATGTGCAAAACGTCTATGCAAAAACGTGCAAACCATTTGTAGTTTGCACGTGCAATTTGTTTTCGTTCAACTGGTGATAATTTTGGGAAAGCAAGTTCAAGATTAATTGTGACTATTCTCCTGCAAATGCGCAATCCATGAAAAAGGAATCCATCAAGAAGGTTTGTACTTCGCCGCCTCGTTTTTTCTGAAGCACCTTTAGCCCATTTTTTTAAAGTTTTGAAAAGGGCAAATTCAAGTTGATGGCGAAATTTATATGTTTCTGAGGTAAGTTTGCTATTCGTATCGGACATTTTCATATTAAAAAACTTTGTAGATCTTTGAAAAATAATAACAGATTCAACTTAGCTTGAAAACCAAAATACTCACTTTTAATCCTTTAAGAAATTCATCTTAATCTAATTCAGAAAGAAGACAGGGCTCGATATTTTGATACAAGTGTGTCATTTTATATCTAGGAGGTTGCTACTATTAAAATCATCGAAATAATTATTTTTTATAACTGCTATTTTCTGCACCTGAAGAACTGACAGTCCAGAATGAGTTCTGTACTTTAAGACAATTGGTAAATCATCATAACTTAATCAGATGGTAATATTAAAATTTGTATTATAATAAATGAAGAAAACAATACCTGACCCCAGCCTTATTCGGAACTTCTCAATTATTGCTCATATCGATCACGGAAAATCAACCTTGGCAGACTGTTTAATGAAAGAAACAGGAGCTGTTTCAGAGCGTGAAGAGCAAGAGCAACTTCTGGACAACATGGATATAGAGCGTGAGCGTGGCATTACCGTCAAGTCTCAAAGTGTCCGTTTGAATTACTTAGCAAAAGACGGAATAGAATATGTCCTGAACCTGATTGATACTCCAGGGCATGTTGATTTTACATATGAAGTATCTCGGTCACTAGCAGCATGTGAAGGCGCGTTACTGGTTGTTGATGCAGCGCAGGGCGTTGAGGCACAGACCTTAGCCAACGTTTATATGGCAATCGAAAATGATTTGGATGTGCTACCCGTTTTAAACAAAATTGATTTACCCACAGCTGAGCCTGAAAGAATTTGTCGAGAAGTTGAAGAGCTCATAGGTATCGATTCTAGTATTTCTGTTATGATAAGTGCCAAACAAGGAATTGGTATTAGTGAGGTCCTCCAGCGCGTAGTAGATTTTATACCGCCTCCCTCGGGCAATTCGAGCGCACCGTTGAGAGCATTGATTTTCGATTCTTGGTTTGATTCCTATCTTGGAATTGTCATAATGATCCGTGTCGTAGATGGAAAAGTACGCGTGGGCGATAAAATTCGTTTTATGGCAACCACAAAATCATTTGAGGTAGTTAAGTTGGGAGTATTTACTCCATTTCGTGAAGAACGTGAGGAACTTGGACTGGGTGAAGTCGGCTTTTTAAGTGCCTCAATAAAGACCATTGGACACACCAAAATTGGAGATACTGTCACGAATGATGACAATCCCAGTCAGGTTGCGCTTGATGGTTATGCTGAGGCAAAGCCGATGGTCTTTAGTGGAATTTTTCCAGTAGACAGCGAACAATATGAAGATCTAAAAGAAGCCTTGCGAAAACTGGCACTCAATGATTCATCATTGAGCTATGAGTTAGAAACTTCTGCTGCACTTGGTTTCGGGTTTCGCTGCGGTTTCCTTGGACTTTTACATATGGAGATAACTCAAGAACGGCTAGAACGGGAATTTGATTTGGAACTTGTCACCACTGCACCAAGTGTTGTTTATCAGGTTCATTTTAAAAAAGGTGGAATTATTATGGTGGATAATCCCTCTCAATTACCCTCATCAATAGATATTGATTTTATCGAAGAACCTTATATTCGGGGGCGTGTTTTGACTCCACAAGCTTATGTCGGTGGAATTATGAAGCTAGCTCAGGATCGACGTGGTGTGCAGAAAAACATGGAGTATCCATCACCAAATCGTGTGATGATCGAATATGAACTTCCTTTGAATGAAATTGTCTTGGATTTTTATGACCAGTTAAAATCTGTCTCAAAGGGTTATGCTTCATTTGATTATGAATTAATTGAATTTCGCAAGGGCTCATTAGTCAAATTAGATATTTTGTTGAATGGGGAAATAGTTGATGCTTTGTCATTGATTATACCCCGAGATCAGGCTCATTACCGGGGGCGTGCACTAGCAAAAAAAATAAAAGAGTTTATTCCTAAGCAAATGTATGAGGTTGCAATCCAGGCCGCAATAGGCGCAAAAATAATTGCACGTGAAACTCAGGGTGCGATGCGTAAAGATGTAACTGCAAAATGTTATGGTGGTGATATAACCCGTAAAAGGAAATTACTAGAAAAACAGAAAGCTGGAAAAAAACGAATGAAGAGGGTAGGTTCTGTAGAAGTTCCACAGGAAGCATTTATGGCAGTTTTGAAAATTGATCGTTAATCAAATTTAATTATGTAAAAAATTAATATGAGTCAAATTCGTTTTAGACCACATCTTTTAACAAACAATGAGAAAGTATCAATTGATCCTCAAAAAGTTGTTTTTCTTGAGTCAGACATTCGTTGCAAATTACTATGTTTGGACCAGACATTATATATTGTGCAAAATAGAGAGGCCGTTGGAGTATGTCTTGCTGAAGACCTGAAAAATTCTTCAGCAGGTATTCCTATGTCTCTTTTATCTCATGTCGAACCTCTTAATGTGGGACAGTTGGGAGATCCAGATTTCTTGAGGGCTTACGGCATTAACATGGCATACATGACTGGAGCAATGGCAAATGCTATAGCTTCAGAAGAGTTGGTGATTGCCTGTGGGAAGGTTGGGTTGCTCAGTAGTTTTGGAGCTGCCGGTCTGGTTCCGTCCCGAATTGAAGAAGCAATCAACAAAATTCAGCATGCTTTACCAAATGGACCATATGCCTTCAATCTAATTCATAGTCCCAGTGAAGATGCAATAGAACGTGGTGCGGTTGATTTATTTTTAAAGTATGGTGTTACAACAGTAGAGGCCTCAGCATTTCTTGGCTTGACACCAAATATTGTACGTTATAGGGTGGCGGGCTTATGTCTCAATGAGCAAAATCAAGTAGAGATCAGAAACAGAGTTATTGCTAAAATATCACGGACGGAAGTTGCTTCAAAATTTATGAAGCCTGCACCGGCAAAAATTCTTCAACAATTACTTGAAGAAGGAGGAATCACAGAAGAACAAGCTCGGCTCGCAGAAAATATACCTATGGCAGATGACATAACAGTTGAAGCTGATTCTGGGGGACACACAGATAACCGTCCACTGATTTTACTCCTTCCGACTATTTTGGCATTACGTGAACAAATTCAGTTAAATTACGGTTATAAGCAGCCAATCCGTGTAGGGGCTGCAGGCGGAATTGGAACTCCGGCATCTGCTCTGGCTGCTTTTATGATGGGTGCTGCATACGTAGTTACCGGATCAGTCAACCAATCTTGTGTGGAAGCAGCAGCCTCATTGCACAGTAAAAGTCTTTTGGCCAAAGCAGAAATGACAGATGTAACAATGGCTCCAGCTGCGGATATGTTTGAGATGGGTGTAGAATTACAAGTGCTAAAGCGAGGGACTTTGTTTCCTATGAGAGCAAAAAAACTGTATGAACTATATAAAAATTATGAAAGCATTGAAGAAATTCCTCAAGAAGAGCTTGAAAAACTGGAACAGCAAATATTCAAAAGTTCAATTGGTGAAATCTGGCGGCAAACAGAGGAACATTTCAATACAAGAGATCCTCATCAAATTGAACGAGTGAAGGATAACCCAAAGCGAAAAATGGCATTGATTTTTCGTTGGTATCTCGGTTTGTCTTCTCGTTGGTCAAACTTCGGTGAGCAAGGACGAGAAGCTGATTACCAAATTTGGGCTGGTCCCGCAATGGGTGCATTCAATTATTGGGTTAAGGGTTCATATTTGGAAGAAGTATCTAACCGGGAAATAGTGGACGTGGCCAGGCACATTATGATTGGTGCATCATATTTGTATCGTCTTCGTATATTACAAATTCAGGGAATATGGCTCCCACCTTCTTGCGAAATGTATGTTCCGCAGCCATTTTCTGTTTAAAGCTAACCAACGAAGAGGATGAGAATTTCTAAAATCTTTGAAGCGAAATATTGCTTTTTCAAGTCTTGTGTTCTTTATCGTAGGCATGATAAATTTTAATAGTCAATTCATTGTTAATTCCTTCAGAATTAGAGCGAAAAAATAGAGGAGGTGTGAGTATCAAAATTGCTGTTATGACCATGAAGGGAGGGCAGGCCAAGACTACTCTGGCCATCAATTTAGCCTCTCGAATTGCCAAAGCCAGACGTGAAGTACTATTGATTGATTCAGATATTCAAGCAAATATCACTACTACTTTTAAACGTGACCACCTATGTAATCTGGCTAATGTACTTTTGGGAAGAGTCAGTAACTTTGAGTTTATCAGGCTGGAACAGAACCTGTCTTTTTTGCCATCTGGGGGTGAAGCAATGATGGAGGCTACAAGTTATCTAAGTCAAACCCGTTTCAAAGATGCACTCTTCAAAAACCTTCTGTCATCGATCAACCATAAAATAGTGATCATTGATACGGCACCTAGCTGGAATGAGGTCAGCCGCAATATTTTGATGTATGTTGACTATGTAATTGTTCCTGTAGTAACTGATTATCTAGGGTTTAGTGGTTGTGACCAAATCATGTCGTATATTGATGAATTCAAGGAAAGCAAATTGGGTCAATGCAAAGCAGAAGTGCTTGGAATTGCAATCACTCGCTCTCAACCAAGGACAAATCTTTCACAAACAATATCTGAAGGACTCAGAGAAAGGTGGCCGAATTTGCTATTTAAACGTGTGATTGAAGAATCTGTTTCCATTCAAGAAGCCCCAGCATTTCAGCAAAATATTTTTGATTACAGAAACGGGCGCACTCGTGGAGCAGAAATGTATGATCAGCTATGTAGGGAAATAATGCGTCAAATCATCCAAAGACAGAAGGATACTCTGTGATTATTAAGTTTTAAGGTTTTACCAACTTTAATTTTCTGTTAAGTATTTTGTAGGATTTTCTTGCGGTCTTGGTGACCGCAAATCAATTAAAAATTAGTCCCTATGATTCTAAATTGTCATGTCTAAAGTACTAAATATTAAATTAAATTCACAAAGTGAAATTCAGCAGGAAGGTGCAAAGAATCCTAAATATATTTTGGAAGATTCAACTATGCCGGTTGGCCGTATCAAAACCGATTTTTTCCTTCCAGAATTAAATTTAGATACTATAGAGAATTCAACCAAAAATAGTTCTCTTCAGGTGCAAAATGTGGTAAGCCGGATAAATAAATTTATAGAAAACATTGCGGATGATTATTTTCTACTTGGCCTTCATTTAATTTCCCTTCATGCTTTGCTCAAGGAATCAAAACTCAATACAGAACAAATAAAATCCTGGTATGCAGAAAATATTAATATGCCTTACTCTTCGGCTATGCAGTGCCGCAGAGTGGCGGTGGTTTATTCAGAAAACCCTGAGTTGATTGGACGATACACTGCTTCCGGAGCATAT
>CAZOTX010000061.1:0-7092 GCA_964582835.1 uncultured Pseudomonadota bacterium
TATCTTTTATGAAATACCAGTCGAAGGCAGTTTTTTCATCGGACAAATTCCAACGAAATTCTGCGCCTCGTGACTCCACCTGAGCTCCACTAAATCGGCCTCCCACATAAGACCTCAATCTCTCTGTCCCTCCTAGACTTCCAGCAGAACCATACCGATTAGTCGCCTGTCTATTTTTTGCAATCAACTCTATAGTTTCTGAATCACAGTTAGAGAAGCACGTGGCAGTTTCTTTCGCAATCAGATAATCCAGGTCAGTGTTTCCTTGTTTTCGAACAGTTGCCCCAGAACGGTACCAGTTCAGTGCAAAAGTGCTATAACTTAAAATGGGGATATAGCCTGTAAAATTGTAGCTTTCAACTATATAATCTGGCGAATCAGGAGTCTTGGCAGGAGAATCCGTATTTGTATAGATAAGCTTCACCCCTTTTTGGGGGTCGGTTCGATCATCTGTCCAATCAATCTGAAAACCATTACTTCTAGACTCACCTTCGAAGTTTTGATTAGCCTCGTAGATAAGTTCCCCTTCCTTATCTCTAATTGCTGAAAGAGTGGACTTGTTTTTCGTCTCGAATGTAAAAACGTCAAACATCCGTTCGAAAAGAGTTAACGTCAAGCGGGTAAATCTAAAGCGAGTATTTGAAAGTTCACTTATTACGTAATCATCAGGATCCGAGTTCATTCTCCTATCTCTATAAGACCTAAAAGATCCCTTATCAAAATTTCCCTGACCGACATCAAGGAGAATCATTTCAGGAATAACAGGAACATCAGTAGCCAAAACAATTCCCCCTCCAATATCACCAGTAATGAGAATTGCAAAAAGATCAAGAGTTGTTTCTAAACTTCCAAATGGTACGTTGTTAAAACCACCAAGAAAACCCAGTCCCATTCCAGCTCCTGGTATTACATAAGGTAGTGGTAAAGTTAGATATCCAAAATCTGTGGGGAATTGCTCATTCCTTCTTTCTATTGCAAAAACACTGGACTGGATAAAAAAAATAATGATAAAAATAAAAGAAATTTTTTTCATATTCGAATTACCCATGTGGTTTCTTGAAAAGTTTGACAAACATCTGTTCGGATTACGTAATTAAAATTGTATCGTCTCGCAGATACTACAAAATATTTTTTATTTTAGAGATAATTTTCTGCATCGAATTTAGTCATGGTTGATATTCAGGTAAAATCAACCAGTGAGATGGAATCATTGCCATAAGTATTGCCATAAATATTATAAAAAAGATATGTCTCAGAAAACAGCAAGTGTATTGGGGAGTATATGTATCCTAAACTCAGTTGTGGTTGGATATATTTTCAGATGATGAACTGCTTAATGAAGCATCTTCCGGAAAAAGTAATTTTTGTGGTTTCAAAAAAACACTAAATTATAAATTTAATAAAAAAAATTTTAATTCCAAAAGTATAATGTTGTTGCGATTTTTCTAAAATTTTTATCATGTGTGTGTGTGAATTTTACATGAACAATCATAGGTTGTAATAGGTGTCTGAATATTAAAATAACCCGTAAGTTATACTAGCACTGTGTCTATCCGTTGTTAGGAAATCGCCTAAGTTGTAAAATCATTGAGGAAGAATTGAAAATTAATGCTAAACATAAATTGAGATGTTAATTCGGTTTTCCTACTGTCTTACTCCATTAATATAATTCCCTTTGATATTCCCTTTGTTATTGTAATCAGTAATGTTCCACGGGGCATCCTTTCTGAATTCTCCTACTAATTTCCCCCCGTCTGGGAAAAAGTATGTTCCCTGGCCGTGTTTTTTATCATCTTTCCATTCACCTTCATATTTGTGTCCCTCTAATTCTCCACCTTCAGGAAAAGTAAATGTTCCCAGCCCCTCAAATTTTCCATCCCTGAATTCTCCTACATATTTCTCCCCGTTAGCCCAGGTATATGTCCCTTTACCATGTCTATTCTCATCCTTCCATTCCCCTTCGTATTTGTTTCCATTAGGAAAAATAAACAGACCTTGACCGTGTTTTTTGCCACTCTTGAAATCTCCTATATACTGGCTCCCGTCATGATATGTGTACGTTCCTCGACCATTTCTTTCTCCATCCTTCCATTCACCCTCGTATTTGTTCCCATCAGGTAAAGAAAGTGTCCCAGAGCCTCCTGGAATTCCATTACTATCAATTGAACCAACATATTTGCCATCATTTTCCTCATTTCCATTTTTAAGCCAGATCCATTTTCCATTCTGATTGCGAAGATACAATAACATCTCTTTTTTCTTCTCAAAGACCATTACTCCATTTACCCATTTTTTAAGGATTTTATTGTTTTTGCTGAATTCTGAAATATTCCAAATTTTACCTTTTCTAAATTCACCTACTCTTTTTGCTCCATTTTTCCATCTAAAAGTTCCCTGTCCATGCTGTTTGTCATCCTTGAATTCACCCTGATACATTGCTCCGCTTGCATAACTAAAATCCCCTTGTCCATTTTTTTTACCTTCCTTCCATTGTCCTACATATTGATTGCCATTAGACGATGTGAATGTTCCTTGCCCATGTTTTTTTCCATCCTTGAATTCACCTTGATACTTCGATCCGCTTGTATATGAAAATGTTCCCTGTCCATGTTTTTTTCCATCCTTGAATCCTCCTATATATTGATTCCCACTTGGTGAAGTATATGTTCCTATACCATTTGGTTTCCCATTTTCAATTGTTCCTTCATACATATAATCCTTTCCAACATCACCATCCTCTCGCCAAACCCATCTGCTTTTTACCTTTCGAAGAAACATTATCATCTCTATTTTCTTGCCAGCGCCCATAATAGGCTTTCCCTTGACATACTTTTTTATAAGCTTTCCGTCATTGTCGAAATGTTTTGTATTCCACTCCTTCCCATTTTTCCATTCACCAGTCACACTTGTACCATCTGGAAAAGTTAATTCCCCCTTACCAGAAGGTTTACCGTTTAAGGTTTTTCCTTCATATTTTTGCTGAACATTTTCATCACCATAACTCTCCCATACATTAATGGGAGAGCTTTGCCATAGGTACAATATTCCAATTTCTGCTGAATAAACTGACAAATTATTATTCAATAGAATGAGGATAAAAATGATTTTTGGAAAAAATTTCATGAATTTTCTATTAATTTCAATGATAGCAGGATTGAAAATATACCATTATTTGGTTTATTTTACAAGAAGGGGATTTTGAGAATCTTCCCCTCATTATTCCCTTTCTTTTTTACTAAAATAGACTACATCATAAACAAAGATGATGCTTCATTTTTTACTATTTTTATAACTATCGGATAAAGCAAACCATTCACTTTAGTGACTTAACGGACAATCCAATTCACTGCATCCTCTAGACGGTCATCGCCCCAAAATAATTCACCATTAACGATGAAAGTTGGACTTCCGAAAATACGTTTTGACTTAGCTTGTTCGGTTTGACTTTGATATGCATTTTCAATTGTTTCATAAGCAGCCAGTTCCAAAACTTTTTTAGGTTGCTGACCAATTTCTCTGAGACTTTGAGAAACGTTTGGTTCACTTCCAGGTTCGAGTCCGTCGACAAACCACCGCCGGTAGGTTTCACAGACGTAATCAGAACACCAACCCTCCTGCATCCCAATAACAGCTATCCGGTTAGCGAGGTCGAACTCCTTGAGAGGATAAGGTGCAGGAACTTTAGCTTCAAACCCATAACTTTTTGCCCGTCGCTCAATGTCTCTCCACATATAATCTACCTTTACCTGCTTTGTTGGAGGGAAAGGGACATTATCCATTGAGAGCATTATTTTACGTACACTGAAAGGTTTCCAGGAAAACTTAACATTAAATTTTCTTTCTACATCTTTTAGACGGGTAACAGAAAGAAAAGTGTAGGTACTACCGATAGAAAACCAGAATTCAATTCCTTTCATGGATTTAATCTTACTAAAGATTAAAATTTAAAATTAGTTAATTGAACTATCTAATTTTAGTGCGAATCTTAACATCCAAATTGTGAAGAGTCAACAGATTCTAAATCAGTATTTTTAACCATTTTTAAACAGTTATTCTAAATATTTACCCACAATTTGTGGATTCCCTCGTAAAAATGAATCTGCATCCATTTCCTGTTTCCCTTCCGGTTTAAGACGCAAGATTCGTAAACCTCCAGCACGCGTACCTACAGTCAAATTTGGGGAAATTCTTCCTGGTTCAAAGCTTTCATTCACTACTTCAATTTTTGTCAATTGCATTCTACGTTTGTTTCGATGTTTTTCAGAGAGACTAAAAAAAGTAAAAATCCCTGGCCATGGAGTAAATGCACGAAATTTTCGTTCAATTTGGCTTGCCGTTTCGTCATTCCAGCGCACTCTACCTTCTTCTTTTTTAATAATACTACAGTATGTTGCCTCTTTCTCATTTTGCTCAGAATTTGTATAATTGTTTGCAAGCAAGTTTGGTAAAGTATTGTGAACAAGCAATCCCGCAATTCCTGCCAACCTACTTCCAAGTAACTGAGTCGTGTCATCAGAACGTATCATTATAGGTTTGGAAACAGCAACGAGAGGGCCTGCATCAAGCCGCAAAACTATTCTTTGTAAAGACACACCCGTTGTTTCTAATCCAGAAGTAATTGCTGACTGTACCGGGGATGCTCCACGCAATTTAGGTAACAAAGAAAAATGCAGATTAAAACAATCTATCGAAGGTATTTCTAAAAAAGACTGTGGTAAAATTTGTCCATAAGCACATACCAAAATCAGTTCGGGAGCCAATGATCTTACCAATTCCAGTGTTTCAAGATTTCCTGCTTTTTCTGGTGTATAAACGGACAGTTTTTGTTTTTTTGAAAATTGCTTTATAGGTGAAGGAGTTAGAATTCGCTTGCGTCCTAAAAGCCTATCCGGCCGAGTAAAAACAGCACTGATTTTTGAACCGGAATCCAAAACTGCTTGTAAAGAAGGGATTGCCCATTCCGGTGTCCCCATGAAAATTATGCTCATTTTTTTACACAGTAGTAATGAAAAATTATAATTTAACTGATAACACTATAGTTTAACTTGCTTTGCAAGTGATTTGGGATTAAAGTTCTGTTTAGTTAAATTTTTTAAAGTTGTCCCTTTTATTTTGATATTGACTTGTGGAAAAATTAAATATAGAAAATCCATTAGATCCAAAAACTCCTAAAAGTGTTTCTACAAATGAGACTCCGGCAATGCGTTATGACCAGATACTGAAGCGTGGAGAAGAATTGATAAATAAGCCTCTGCAAGGAGGCGGAGAATCAAGAGTCCGTGTTCAGCACAGTAAGGGACGGATGACAGTTTGGGAACGGATCAAAGTATTGACTTCAAATGAAGCCCATATTACTTTTCAAAACTGGGGTGCAGAACTTGACGGTGCTGGCATTGTTACAGGAATTCTCAACATTGACGGACGCGAAATTGCTATTTACGGACATGATTTTACGGTGCGTGCAGGTTCAATTGACTCAACAAACGGAAATAAAATTGCTCGTTTGATTTTAATGGCTGGAGAACACGGAATTCCCTTGATTGGAATGAATGATTCCGCAGGGGCCTATGTTCCAGCAGGAGTTGGTGGGCTTGATGGATATTCGCAAGCATTTTCTGCCATGCGTAAAATTAGTGGAGTTATTCCTTCTATCATGCTTATGTTTGGTTACAATGCTGGAGGAGGAGCATATCTTCCTAGACAGGGTTCTTTTGTAATTCAACCCGAAAATACTTTTTTTGGTTTAACAGGTCCAGACGTTGTTCGTGAGGCACTTGGTGAAGATATAACAGCAGATAATTTAGGAGGCCCAAAAGTTCACAGTAAAAGCGGTGTGGTTGACTTAACTGCTCCAGATGAATTAGAAGCATTGCAGACTGCTTTAAGACTATTGAGTTTTCTACCAGACAATAATTACTCAGCTCCTCCTTTTCGTGAAACCTCTTTGTCAATGGACGAATATGTCGAAGAGGAAGCTATTTTGTTTCAAAAAACATTCACCAATCCAGTTACTGGGTTCAACACGCCTTTTGATATGAGACTGTTCTTGCAACAGCTTGTTGATTATGGGGATTATTTTGAGATTCAGGAAGTTCGGGCAAAACAACTTACCACTGCATTTGGAAGAATGGGAGGAAATGTGGTGGGATTTATTGCTAACAACAGCGCTTTTAATTCAGGAAACATCGACACAGAATCCTCCAGAAAAGGTGCAAAATTTATTAGATTTTGTAACCTCTACAACATTCCGGTTATCTTTCTAGAAGATGTGAGCGGTTACGCTCCCGGCTCAGAGCAAGAACGTGCAGGAGTAGTTCAAGCCGGACGAGAATTATTAGATTCAATAGTGGATTTACGTGTACCCAGACTGACAATGATTGTTAGGAATGCCTTTGGTGGTGCATATTGTGCCTGGAACAGTTATCACGTAGGTGGTGATTTTGTTTTTGCCTTGCCAAGTGCACGAATTGCTGTAATGGGGCCAGCTGGGAAACAATTTGTTTACAAGGATGAATTTCGTGATATTCTGAAAAAATTTCAGCAAAAACTTGATTCCGGAGTCGAGGAACATGAAGCCGCAATTGTTCGAGATAAGGAAATGGGGAAACTGTCTTTACGTTATGAACAGGAGTTTCTGAATCCGGAAGAAGCCCTTCGACTTGGTTCAATTTCCAGAATTGTGATGCCAGGACACAGTCGAAAGGCTTTGGGCAACTCGTTGAGTTATCTCTTACGTCATTATCAGCCGAACGCTTTGGGTGGACCGCAAAGGGAATAGCTGATACAGCTTGAAAATTCAAATAATATACTTTTCATTCAAAAAAAATTTCAACAAGATAAATTACTTTTTTAATTATATATGCTTAAATTTCTTGGTAAAAAAGGGCGTACACTTGTAGTTCTAATTCTGCTGGGAACACTACTAGGAATTATTTTATTTTTGAATAAAATTATTTTTCCTTTTCTATTAGCAAGTTTTCTTGCATACGTTCTTGCTCCTGTAATTGACAATCTACACATGAGAAAAATTCGTTTACGTAGTATTTCCCGTGGTAGCGCAGTATTACTAGTTTATATAATTATTTTAGTTGT
>CAZOTX010000062.1:0-7014 GCA_964582835.1 uncultured Pseudomonadota bacterium
GCATCGGTTCTATAACCAGCATTGCCGCTCCACCTAATGCCCGCTCACGATAATAAGCAAGGTGTCTTTCTCCTGGAAGCCCCTGTTCAGACATATTGGTGGTGTGCGCACCAAAAACTATGCGATTACGCATCGAATGGCCCCGTAGTTCGACAGGAGAGAAAAGACGCGGAAAATATTTGTTTTTAATCATGATATAAATTTTAACAATAGCATAGAACTATTAATAAATTTCATCTATTGAATATATTTTTTACTACACATGAATGGTTGATTCTCTCCAGTTGAATCCAGAGAAAAATTTTTACTCATAATAAAATTATGAGTAATTCTAAGATATGTAGAAAATTTTAGACTTATTACTTCCTGTATTTAAATTAATTTTGAAAATGTCCAGAACAAATTCTCTGAAAAAGGTCTTGAAGGAGAAAAGGCGCTAGCGAACTTTTGAACTTGACTTGCAAGTCTAATTTTGCTAGTTCTGTAAAAATATTTTGTACTTCCCTGCTAGTAAAATTCTTGGCTTGTGCTAAAACTTGTTTGCTGAGAAATGGAGGAAGAGATATTTTCCTGATAATTTCAGATTCTTTATAAAATTGATCAAACATACAGTGAATAATAAGAAGACGACGAAACTGTAAAATGATAAGGGCAAAAAGACGTACATGCTCACGGGGAGTTGCCTGAAGCTGGTGATTAAGGATTTCAAGAGCAGGAAGTAATTCCTTCTGAGATAATGCTTCAGTCATCCGAAAAACTGAAAAATTTTTGTGACCCCGAATAATTCCTTTTATCAAATCTTCTGAAATGTCTTTACCTGACAAATAAAGGCTCAGTTTTTCCAGCTCGTGGTCAAGATCAGTCAGATCGTTACCGACAATGTTGATAAGTAAGTGAGCTAGATCTGCTGTCAACCTTAATCCTTTTTGCTCTCCACGCTTAATCACCCAGTTGTAAGGTGAATTATTATCATAAGCAACAAATTTTTTGATCAAACCACCACTCTGTTTGATACTTCGGTAGAGTGGTTTACTGAATTCATTTTCTCGCATTGCGGGGCTAGTAAAGATGAACCACAGATATTCCGGAGGATTATTTATGATGTTTTCAAGTGCTTCAAAAAGCCGACACTCCTGAGAGCTGTAATTTTTTTTAGCTGTTTTCTTGATTAATTCAAAATTATCAATCTGGATAATTTTTATGTCAGTTAGCATTGGTAAAGTTTGACAACTAGCCAAAAGCTCATCAACCTTGTTTCTCCCAGATTCTCCAGTATTTTTTAGCATTTCCTGTACATTGAAACGCTCAAAGCACCATTCCTGATCTCTCCCCTTCAGTCTCTGATTTTTTAAAGTATTTGTAGTCTCTTTTACTAATAACGATTGATTGCCATGAATCAAACAAATTTTTTCGAAAACTTTTTGTACCATTAGATTTTTTGTGTTCCTTTTGCTTGAATATGTGGAAAACACTCACGAATCATTTTACGAACCTCCTCAGGAGAAGTTGCATTCAAGGCATTTTGCGCCAAGCTTTTTGCCTCAGTTAATGAAATATCTGAAAGACGCTTTTTAACTACTGGAATTAAAGGGGGGTTCATGCTTAGTGATTTGATTCCAAGACCTATCAAAATGACACATCCATCAGGATCTGACGCCATTTCACCACACAATTCAACAGATTTACGATGTTCTATTGCCGTTTGCACAAGTTGATGAATCAATCTTAAAACAGCTGGATGTAGTGGATCATATAGGTCTGCAATTTGTGGGTTATTACGATCGACAGCCAATACGTATTGAGTAAGATCGTTGCTACCAATTGCACAAAAATCAATTTCCAACATAAATTTTTCACAAATCAGAAAGGTGCTTGGAACCTCAAACATCATTCCCACTTCTATTTTTGCTACAGCTTGTCCCGTTGCTTCCACTTCTGCACGGCATTCTTCAAATAGCGCCTTTGCAAGTCTTATTTCTTTGATGTTTGTGATCATTGGAAATAGCAAGCGAACGTTAGGACGATTGCCAGTAGCTAAAAGTATGGCCTTCAATTGCTCCATGAGTACGGTCTTATGTTTCAACTGTCTGCGTACTGCGCGATAACCAAGAAACGGGTTTTCTTCATCTTGAAACCCCATATAGGGTGCTGCTTTGTCCGCGCCAACGTCCAAAGTTCTGAAAATTACTGGTTTATCTTCCTCAACGTTATCAAGTAATTCACGATAAACCTGTGTTTGCTCAGAAACGTCAGGGTAACTATCAAGTGAAAGAAAATAAATTTCTGTTCGGAAAAGTCCAACCCCTTCAGCTCCGTAGCGAGGTAATTGAATTTGATCGCTTACTAAAGCTACATTGGCCATTAGATTTATTCGCGTACCATCATTCGTTGCACACGGGATATCTCTAAACTCATCAAGATGCTTAAAATAATGTTGTTGTTCAACTAGCAACTTTTTAAATTCCGTAAGAACCTTTTTTTCAGGATAAGTTACTACTAATCCGGAGTCACCATTTATAACCAATGGGTCGCCATCTTTAATCAATTCCAATTCATTGTCTTCAAGACAAACTGCTGGAATCCCCAGTGATCGAGCAAGAATTGCAGCATGTGAAACTACACCTCCAATTAATAAAATAATGCCCTTAATCCTTGTGGTGTCCATCCTAGCGATATCTCCTGGGAGAAGTTGTCTTGCAATGAGAATCCCCGTTTTTTTAGTAACAGATAGAACCTCATGCCCTAGAAAGTGTAAAAGACGGTAGCCAACATCTTTTAAATCAGAGCCCTTTTCGCTGAGATAAGGATCTTTGATTTCCTCAAATGCACCTAAATATTCGTGAACAGTCTGGTAAATCGACCATGAAGCAGTTTTCCCAGACTCTATTTTTGACTTAATTTTATCCTGAAAATGATGATCTTCCAAAAACATTAGATGCGCGTGAAAAATTGAAGCCTCCTCTGTTCCGACACGATCAGATACTTTTTCGATCAAGTCCAAAGTATCAGAAATAGTATGATCCATTGCAGCTTGAAAGTCAGATATTTCATTTTCTATAGATCTACTACTTGTTTGCTGAGGTTCTTCAAGTTCAGACTGCTGTAGACGTATTGCTTTTCCAACTGCAATTCCGTAAGCAACTGCTTGTCCGGAAAGGTGAAGAGAGGTACCCATCCTTTTTTCTAAAACAGTTGGTTCCTGTGTTGCAATATCAAGTTGCTTAAAAAGCAGGGCTTTTGAAACAAGACTGGAAATTTGGGTTGCAATCGAACTCAATATTAAAACCTCTTCGGGAATAAATATGCGTGGTTCTGTTGTATGTACTACAAGCACTCCAAAAGATTTTCGATGTTCTATCAAAGGTACTCCCAGAAAAGAAGAAAAAGAATCCTCTTTTGTTTGAGGAAATGCTTTAAATCGTGGATGCTCCTGCATTTGTGATTCCTGAACTGGAGCAGAACGTTCCAGTACCAATCCAACTAGTCCCTCGGAAGGAGGCATATGTACAGACTCAATGGTGGATGGATCAAGGCCGTGAGTAGCTTTCAAGATAAGAATTCCACGGTCAGCATCATAAATATAAATTGAACATGCATCTACCTGTATTCGCTTTGCTATCATGCTGACAGTCCTGGCCAGTGTCTCGTCAGAATTATGCGAAGATGAAATAATGTTGTTTACTTCAGAAAAAGTTTGAAGAGTAAAAGACAACTGTTCATGTGATTCAGATGCAGACATTTTCACTTCTTTGATTTAAGTAAATTCTGCTTGCTTGCTTTTTCAAGTAGAAGTAGTTTAAAAATTTTCTTTCAATTATCATTTTTAAATGACTATATGATTAGTGAATTTAAACTCTGAAGGATTTTTGTAGAAAATTTAGGAAGTAACTTTTGACAATTTGACAAAAATTACGTACCGCATTTTCCAAGTTTTTGGTCTTAAACTCAAGATGTATTTTATGTGCTTTACAATACAATTTCAATTATCCAGATAAATTGGTTCTGGAAAATGAAAACTGGCGGTCAGGAAAAGAATTTATTTAAGAGGGAAAATCTTTGGATTTCTGACTTCAGAACTGTTTTACCCAAGCTATTTTGAAGCCCTTTTTAAAGGGAGTAAAATGCCAACCTGGAAATTCATTAGTTAGTGAATTGGAAAGGAAGCCCCGGGAGCGTCCTACTGCAGAAAGTTCATTTAGCATTTCACGATAATCGAAATATTTTATTCCACTATAAATGCTCCCAGCACCGGCAACCCAGGGTAAAATGCTAAGAAAACCGCTAATATTGAAAGCCCCGCTGAGAAGTATTATAGTTGCGGTTCCAGCTCCTGCAGTAGTGTAGAGCCAACGATCATGTTGTGATTTTGTAAAATTATAGAGCTTAGACCATTTCGAGTAATCAGTACTACCTTTTGTTATAGTTGGTCCCAGGCGGATAACTCTTTTTTTGGGTTTTAGTTTTTTGTGAGTGTCTAGTTCTTTACGGGTTTGTGTGATCAATTTAATTAATTTCTCATTATTGATATAAGTCTGAATTTGATCCCCCTTAACAACAGATAAAATTTTTTGAACAATAACCGCTTCAGAAGACAAATCGCTAACTCGAACTATTTCAGCTATAGCAATATTATTAATTGTTTTACGGGTTGTTGTTTCTCCTGAATTTGACTTTAATGATTCCCTCCTGGATATTACTAACCGGTGACCGATTTTTATACCTTGTGCGCGTCCAAAGTTTGTAGTGATCCCCAATTGTTTCGTAGCCAGAACATTTCCAAGTAATAACGTATGTTGTGAAATCCTTTCAGCCATTCGAAACAATTCATCGTGCATCTTTAAATCGTTGAATTGGACTTCATCAGTAAAATCTGTGATGTTTGTTCGGGTATCTACAAGTCTAATTGAGAGGATAATACTAGGCTCTTCTTTTCCGTTTTCATTCAGAATTGTTTCTGAATGAATTGTACCAACCAGAACTTTGTCTGCATGAAACATTTTGCCAATCATAACGCCACATGCGATGTCATGGCAATCAGCTAGAGTAGGGTCCCGATCTTTAATCTGTGGAAACCACTCTGATGTTCCAACTACAGTAAAATGATTAGTGTTATACAAATTTAGCTGAAGAGCCTTTGCAATTTCTTTTGCTGCGGTCTCAGTCATACCCGAAGGCAAGAGGTTTAGTAATAATACTTTTATACGGTCATCATTACTAAACCCACTTAGTTGTGACTGTTGAAGACCAAAGATGTTTTTATTTGAACTGTTAGACTGTCCCCAACTCGGAGTATAAATTAAAATAAAAATGAGAAAAATAGAAAGTAGTTTTACAAAAAAAATTAAGGCTTTCATGTTATGCAGGTTTTTTATTGTCTGATAGACACCGTAGAAAACTTCTGATTTAACTTTAAATGAAGATTATATTGCTCAGTTTAACAAGCAAGAAAAAGACCTTTTAGTTAATTGGATAAAAGGATAGAGGACATATCTAAATTTGGTAGAAGATATTTGAGATATTGTTAGTAAAACCTGCTATGTCAGGATGATATAAGTTGATTGATTGCGGAAATTAGTTCATCATAATCATGTGGAAGAATTGTTCTGAAATCTAGCCAAATTTGTTCCTCATGGACTCTGGCAATTATTGGCACGGGTAATGATCTAAACCATTCTTGCAAATCATTTGCTGACCGTTCAGGATGTGACAATACAAGTGCTGCTGACTCTAAAGGTAGTTCAGGTAAAGCTCCACCTCCAGTAAATGATTCTGTCTTGTGGAGAACACATTCCCATGAAGATTCGTTTGTAAATTTGAGTTTCTCCATAAAAAATTTTACTTTCTTTTGAATTTCATCAAATGTTAGTTCTAACATGCCAACTGTTGGAACCAGATCCGGAAGTCTTTTTATTTCAAGGTATGCTTCAAGCGTTTCTTCTAACAAAGCTAGTGTTACTTTGTCCAATCGTAAAACTCTGTAAAGAGAATGCTTTCTTAGTTTTTGGATGTTTTCAGATTTACCTAGAAGCACTCCAGCCTGGATCCCACCAAGTAATTTGTCAGCACTAAAAGCCAGTAAATCTTGTCCTGCTCTAATTTCCTGTTGTACAATTGAATATTCACTTAATCCACGTTGCTTGAATCGATAAAAGCTTCCGCTTCCCCAATCATGAAAACAGAAAATGCCATTGGAGTGTGCCAGTTGTGCCATGTTCCCTACTGAAACAGACTCTGTAAATCCTTGAATTTTGTAATTGGATGGATGTACTTTTAAAATAGCTGCTGTGTTTTCTGTAAGAGCTTGTTCATAATCCGAAAGTCGGCAACGGTTAGTAGTTCCCACTTCAACCAGCTTAACTCCTGCCTCCCGCATGATGTCGGGAATTCTAAAGGATCCACCGATCTCAACCAATTCACTCCTAGAGACAAGAACCTCTGGTTTTTTATCTTCCTGTCTGCCAGTACTTAAAGACTTGAGCATTAAAAAAACGCCAGCTGCATTATTATTAACGACAATTGCATCTTCAGCACCGGAAAGTGAGCGTAAGAGTTTACGGACTTTTTGGTCCCTTGATCCACGTTTTCCTGTCCTAAGATCAAATTCCAATGTGGTATAAGAACTAATTCGAGGTAAAACTGTCTCTAACAAGTCTACTGACAAAGGAGCTCTTCCCAAATTTGTATGCACTACAATTCCAGTTGCATTTATGACTCGTTTTACTCCATTGGACTGTATCCTGATCATTGCTGCAACACGTTCTAAAATTTGGGTGTTATTGTATGAAACAGTTTCGCTCTTCTTTTGGTAAATTTCATGTCGTACTTGATTCAGGACACTATTTACTATCTCTCTTACCGATTTCCCATAAGCGAGATTTTGTTTCCTGAGGAAGGAATCACAATCTGAAATAGAGGGAAGGTTTTTAAAAGCCATTTCTTTACCCATGACTCAAACTTTTCAGGTGTTTTTTGAAGTAGAAATTTTGGATTAGAGGCTTTCATCAGAAGTTTTTT
>CAZOTX010000063.1:0-6962 GCA_964582835.1 uncultured Pseudomonadota bacterium
TGAAAGTGTGGTCAAGTACGGCACCTGAAATCATGTTACGGATTTTTGTGCGTGTAAATGCCGTCCCTTTTCCAGGTTTAACAAATTGAAATTCCAGGACAACAAAAGGGTCTCCATCAAGTTCGAATCGCAATCCTTTCCTAATGTCTGATGTTTCGTACACTTTTTTATGTTAATTAAATTTGATGAAATTTGGAAATTCTAGAAGAATCTGTTTAGACGTCTTAAAAATAGTTAGAACAAAATCACGGACCGAATGCTTTTTCCCTGGTGCATCAAGTCGAATGCGCGGTTGATGTCGTCCAAGGGCATGGTGAATGTCACGAACTCATCAACTTTGATATCACCTTTCATGTACATCTCCACATATCCAGGTAACTGGGAGCGTCCTTTTACACCACCAAAGGCAGAACCACGCCATACTCGACCGGTAACTAGTTGGAAGGGGCGTGTAGTAATTTCATGTCCGGCCCCAGCGACACCAATAATAATTGATTCACCCCAGCCTTTATGACAACATTCAAGTGCAGAGCGCATTAAGTTGACATTACCGACGCATTCAAAAGAATAATCCACCCCTCCATTAGTCAATTCCACAATTACTTCCTGGACAGATTTGTCATATTTTTTCGGATTTACAAAATCGGTTGCACCAAGTTGACGTGCAAATTCTTCTTTACTTTCGTTGATATCAACAGCAATGATACGTTCGGCTTTAGCTAGAACTGATCCTTGGATCGCGCCAAGTCCTACTCCTCCCAAACCAAAAACAGCCACAGTTGCTCCGGCATCTACTTTTGCTGTATTCAAAACAGCCCCAATTCCTGTTGTGATTCCACAACCGAGCAAGCACACTTTTTCTAGAGGTGCGGCTTTGTTAATCTTTGCAACCGAAATCTCTGGTAAAACACTGTATTCGGAAAATGTAGAAGTTCCCATGTAATGAAAAATATTTTTTCCATTATACGAAAATCGTGAAGTCCCATCAGGCATTAAACCTTTACCTTGAGTCAAACGGATCGACTGGCATAAATTAGTTTTTCCGGATTTGCAGAAATTACATTCTCCACATTCGGGTACATAGAGTGGAATGACATGGTCGCCAACTTCGAGCGTGTTAACTCCTGAACCGATTTCCTCAACTACAGCTCCACCTTCATGTCCTAAAATTGAAGGGAAGATGCCTTCAGGGTCGTCTCCGGAAAGGGTGAATGCATCGGTGTGGCAAACACCGGTTGCAACGTTACGGATCAAAACTTCTCCAACTTTTGGGCCGTCTAGGTCGACCAAATCAACTTGCAATGGACTTTTTGATTCCCAGGCTATTGCGGCTCGTGATTTCATGATTTACTTGTGTTGATTCGTTTGAAAAACATCTTCAAAGTAAAGTATAAATTATTTTTTGAAAAAATTATATTCAAAAAAGTTGAGTTTGCTGATATTAAATTATGCTTTAATAATACTATAAAGACAAACAAATATTTCATTATTTCGCAAAGATGTTTCCAAAAGTTACTTCGAGAATAGCACCCACACCAAGCGGGTTTATTCACCTTGGTAATGCTTATAATTTTTTGCTTACAGCGCTTCTTGTAGATTTGCAGGAGGGTCATCTACATCTTAGAATTGATGATCTGGATGGGGATAGAGTAGACCTTTCTGCTGTGGAAGATATTTTTAGACAGTTAGAATGGCTGGGAATCCAATATGATTCCGGCCCTTCTGGACCTGGGGAATTGCTCTCTAAATACTCGCAACAATTTCGTGCCGAAAGTTTTCACGAGGCGCTTAAAAAACTTTGTAAATCTGAACACTTATTTGCGTGCGAATGCTCGCGTGCTGAAATCAGTCAATTGTCTGCAAACGGGAATTATCCAGGTACATGCCGTGGAAAGGGTCTTGATTTGGAGAATGATAATTTCTCCTGGAGAGTATATGTCCCTGATCAATCTGAGGTAAGCTTCAAAACATTTTCCAATAAGCTTGAGAAAATAACTGTGAGCCAAGTAATTGGAGATTTTGTTGTCAAACGTAGAGACGGACTAGCAGCTTACCAGCTTGCATCAATCATTGATGATTTGGAACTTGGGATAAATCTTGTTGTACGCGGACTGGACTTACTTCCCTCAACTGGAGCACAACTATATCTAGCAAAATGCTTAAATGATTCTATTTTTCCTGAAACCCGCTTTGTACACCATAAGTTACAAAAAGATAAATCTGGAGCCAAACTTTCAAAATCAAAAGGAGCTTACTCATTAAAAATGTTACGTGAAAAACATCAAAATCCAACATGGATTTATCAGGAAACTGCAAAGTTGTTAAATATCCCATTTCAAGGAATACAGTCATTTGACGATTTGAAAGAAGTTTTCCGAAGTATCATGATTATGAAGGACGGGTTAAATTCAAAAATTGACTACTTTATCTGAATTCAAACTATAAAGTCTATTCCCAATATTTCGACTTCAATTTTCCCTTTGGGGATGGGAATTGCGACAGTATCACCAACTGATTTTCCAATCAACGCTCGGGCAATAGGAGAGAAAATAGAAATTTTATTTTGCTCGATATCTGATTCGAAATCACCAACCAATTGATAGTTTTTTTCTTCTTCGCTATCAACTTCCACAAAAGTAACAGTTGCTCCAAAAACAATCTTATCACCGGAAAGTTTGGAAATATCAATCACATTTGCCATAGCTAGCTTTCCGTTCAGTTCTTGAATTCTTCCCTCAATAAAACCCTGTTGTTCTTTGGCAGCATGGTATTCAGCATTTTCCTTTAGATCACCATGTTCTCTTGCGCTCGAAATAGAACGTACAACATTGGGACGATCTATGGTGGTCAGTTGTTTGAGTTCTTTTTTTAATTTTTCATAGCCCTGAATGGTCATGGGGTAAGACTCGCTCATTTGATTTTTTTAGAATAAAAATTTTCTGGAAATATAAGAGACCACAGTCATCTGGGAACAACAGAAGATATAAGTTAGACGGATAAAAGGAAAAAGGCAAGTTAGGAAATTCAGCGAAAATTAGGCATAACCCAATCTAATTGTTCACGGAAAACAGAGATTAATTCACCTCGGTCGTTATCAGGCATGTTGCGTCGAATCACCCTAGCTAAAGAGGTGTTCATTTCCTTTAAGTTTTTCATTGCATTATAATGAGAGACTCTTCTGTCCCAACATTTCATAATTCTCCTTGATTCATAAACTGAGTCCGAGGCTGCATAGAAAGCCCGAAAAAGTTGATTGTCACTCCTTTCCTCAAAGTACAAAGCCAAACTTGTCTTAGCACCCTTATGTAGATTAAATGCACGTTCAATTACAAGGTCAGCACATGAAGAAGGAGAAGCGCTTTCTTTGGTAAAATTAGCCAATTTTGAACATCCGGAACCAGAAAAAATAATTCCTATTAAAATAACTAACCAAGATGTTTTTTTTGTAATATTGTTCATTGTCATCTTTGTAACCTTGTTGAAAAATGTTGTACTTTAAAATAGACATTTTTAAAAAATGGGAATGAAAAATTTTAAAGCAAATATACTATTATTTTCGTCAATTTTTCATAAAACTTTAGAATAAATTAAATCAGTTTTCTTTTCATATGAATTTGATGTATAATTTTGATTAAAATTTTACCTCATTTACTAATTTTCACATCTATTAAGTTCAAGAAATACAATTGTAGTTACACTAAAAATCAGATTTTTTGGCAGCAGTTCGAAAACTTGAGTCACTCAATATAATTTTTGCAGCATATATATTTTTCCGAAAAATCAAAATGTTTAAATGCTCACATTTTTCCATATTCATTCAGATCCCTTTTTGAAGTATAAGTCTTGTTTATTTGCGGATTTGCTGAAATCCTTTAATTTCTGAATTTTTCGGAATTAGCTTCTTGAATGCAGAGTAATAATTTCTCAATAGTCTGAAATGCTTCTCAGCATGTAACATATTTACAGAAATATAATTTTTTGAAAATGAAAAATACTTTTCGAAAGTCCAGTCTTACAAGTCTGGCAAAAACATGTGGTTGAGCAGCTAAATTCAATCCGGTCGGATTGAAAAAAATGCTTGCCTCTTTACCTCAAATTCATGACCCCAATGTACTTGTTGGATTTGATACCAGTGATGATGCGGGGGTGTATCTTTTGAATGAGGAACAGGCTCTTGTTTTTACAGCAGATTTTATCACACCCCCAGTTGACGATCCATTTTTATTTGGACAAATTGCTGCAGCCAACTCTCTAAGTGATATTTATGCTATGGGGGGAAAACCTTTGTCCTGTCTAAATCTTGTGGGATTCCCTTCCAAAAAATTTGAGGATGAGATCTTGGCAAAGATTATTGCTGGAGCAATGCAAAAAATTACAGAGGCAGGTGCAGTTCTTTTAGGAGGTCATACCTCTGATGACGATGAGCCAAAATTTGGACTGACTGTTACAGGATTGGTGCATCCAGAGAAAATTTGGAGAAATAGTGGTGCTCAGACTGGTGATCAGCTAATTTTGACTAAGGCAATTGGTAGTGGAGTTATTTTAAATGCCAATCTAAAAAATTTAGTTTCAAAGGAAGCGCTTCAGGATTGTCTGAACTCCTTAATTGAACTGAATAAGGTTGCATCGGAAGTTCTGAAGAATTATGAGGTACACGCAGTGACTGATATCACTGGATTCGGATTTGCTGGTCACTGCCTGGAAATGGTACCTGGTGCCAACTTAACAATTAATATCATACTGGATGAAATCCCTATTTTGTCTCAAGCAAGGGAAATGTATGAGCGTGGTGTAAGTACCAGTGTAAATGGAAATAATCGCAGAATGGTTGAAAAATATTGGAAATTTCCTGAAAAAAGTGCACCGGTGTTGCAAGAATTAATGCTGGATCCACAAACTAGTGGAGGGCTTTTGGTTGTTGTTCCAGAGGAACAAACAGAATCAATCTTGAAAGACCTACAACTTGCAGGAGTTGATTCCGCTTCACGAATTGGTTACGTCAGTGACTTCAATCAGACTAAACTTTGCTTCAGATAACAAATCCTGCTTCAAATTAAATATTTCTCATTTTAAATGTTTAGGGATATTACTTGAAAGATACTGATTTTTCATTTATAATAATAGATTACGTTTTATTTTTTAACATATAGCATTATGAACGGATTGGGCAATGAACCCTACTTCACAAAAGATTCTTGAAAACACTAGAAACATCGGAATTTCTGCACATATCGACAGCGGGAAAACAACACTCACGGAACGTGTTTTGTACTACGCTGGTAAAATTCACAAAATAGAAGAGGTCCGTGGAGGAGGTGCCGGGGCAACCATGGATCACATGGAACTGGAAAAAGAGAAAGGCATAACGATTACATCTGCTGCAACAACTGTGGAATGGAATGACACAAAAATTAACATTATTGACACTCCCGGACACGTGGATTTTACAGTTGAGGTGGAGCGTTCACTTCGAGTTCTTGATGGAGCGATTATGATCCTTTGTGGTGTTGCAGGTATACAGTCACAATCAATCACAGTAGATCGCCAGATGAAGCGATATCAGGTTCCTCGTCTTGCATTTATTAATAAATTGGACCGAATGGGTGCAAATCCCCACAATGGAATAAAAGGTATTCGTGAAATTCTTGGTTTGAACGCTGTAGCCATGCAATTGCCAATTGGAGTTGAAGAAAATCATAAAGGTGTGGTTGATCTGATAAAAATGAAAGCTATTTATTTTGAAGGTGAACATGGTGATGATCTGAAAATTGAAGAAATTCCAGATGAGATGAAATCAGATGCACAAGAATACAGGGCAGAAATGCTGGAAGCCGTTTCTATGTTTGATGATCAAATGATGGAAGATTTACTTGAAGAAAAAGAAATTGAAGAAGAAAGTATTCATGCTGCAGTAAAAATCGGCGTACAGTCGTTGGAACTATGTCCGGTTTATATGGGTAGTGCTTTCAAAAATAAAGGTGTGCAAACTCTTCTTGATGCTGTGAATATGTACCTCCCATCTCCACTTGAAGCAGCTTCAACTAAAGCAACTGACACTAAGACACAAGAAGAGGTAGATTTGAGTTGTGATCCAGATAAACCGACTGTAGCAATGGCTTTCAAGCTAACAGAAGAACAGTTTGGACAATTGACATATACTCGAGTATACCAGGGCAAACTATCAAAAGGCGATCAGGTGATTAATGCCCGTACCAACAATAAGATGCGTGTTGGCCGAATGGTTAGAATGCACTCCAATGATCGAGAGAACATTGACGTTGCAGAAGCTGGAGACATTATTGCGATGGTAGGTGTTGATTGTGCCTCGGGGGATACTTTTTGCGGTGAGGGAATGCGTGTTTCATGTGAATCTATTTTTGTCCCAGATGCTGTGATTTCTCTTGCAGTTAAGGGTAAGGATAATGAACAGCACATGAAAATGAGTAAAGCCCTTGGACGCTTCATGCGCGAAGATCCCACTTTTCATGTTTCTTCTAATGAAGAATCTGGTGATACGATTATCTCTGGAATGGGAGAACTACATCTTGATATTTACATTGAAAGAATGCGTCGAGAATTTGAAGTGGATGTGATTGTTGGAGCACCGCAAGTTAACTATAGAGAAGCCATCACAACTGCAGCAGATTATGATTATTTACACAAAAAACAAACCGGGGGTTCAGGACAATTTGCAGGTGTTATAGGATCAATTGAACCATTGCCTTTGGATCATGAAGAAGGGTTTGAATTTGAGAACAAAATTTTTGGTGGTTCAATTCCGTCGGAACACATTGCTGCATGTGAAAAAGGTTTCAAGGATGTGATGGAAAAAGGTCCCCTAGCCGCATTCCCAATGGTTAATATTAAGGTTACACTAAATGAGGGGAAATACCATGATGTAGATTCAAGTGATTTAGCTTATCAACTAGCATCTCGTTATGCCATGCGTCAGGCAGTTGCAA
>CAZOTX010000064.1:0-6915 GCA_964582835.1 uncultured Pseudomonadota bacterium
AAAAGTACTCCTTTTGCAGCAAGAGTGGCTGCAGACGACGCCCTGAAAAAGGCTGTTGATAGTGGAATGAAAAGTGTTGATGTTTTTGTTAAAGGACCTGGTTCAGGACGGGAATCTGCACTTCGAGCAATTTCAGCAATTGAAGAAATACGTATCACTTCAATCAATGATATAACACCGGTTCCTCATAACGGATGCCGACCACCTAAACAACGGCGAATCTAGATTAATTAAACGTCAAAAATTACAAAACTGTTAGATTGAATATTTTATCGAATAGTATTGTTTTTTGGCTTAATACAAACCAGATACCTTAACTGGGATGCAGATGACTCAATTAAATGAAACTATAGAAGAAGCGGATCTGGAGGGAGAAAAAGTTTCTCCGGAAGATAATTCAATAACCGAAACAGATTTGGACGCCAATAGTGAAGAAGATTCCATTGAAGAAAATCCATTCTTTGCTAAAAATTGGATGTCAATTGCAAAGCCGAAAAAATTGCAATTTGAATCCCAAAACTTAAAATCAGATTACGCAAAGTTTTCACTGGATCCATTAGAACCTGGATTTGGAATTACAATTGGACATGCTTTAAGGCGTGTTCTACTCTCTTCAATCAGAGGATCAGCGGTTTTTGCAGTACAAATCGACGGAGTTACTCACGAATTCAGTAACATCCCTGGAATAGTTGAGGACATGGTTCAAGTTATACTCAATATTAAGGAACTTCAGATTGAGCAATTTGTTGATGAAGTGGTTGAACTAGAACTGATCGGAGAAGGACCTTGTGTAATAAAAGCTGGAGACATTTCAACCTTTGAAAAAGCAGAAATTTTGAATCCGGATCTTGTATTAGCTACCTTACAAAAAGGTGCAACTGTAAGTATGACAATGTTTTCCCGCTTTAACAAAGGATATGTTACCTCAGAAGAAAATCAACAAGGAGATTTGCCCGTAGGTACCATCCATCTTGACTCAAATCATTCCCCCGTTAGTAGGATTAACTATGATATTGTAAATTCAAGAGTTGATAAAAAAACAGATTATGATCGCTTAAATTTTGAAATTTGGACAAATGGCTCAGTAAAACCAACTGACTGTCTGGCTTATGCTGCAAAAATAATAAAGGAACACATGGATGTTTTTATTAACTTTGATGAAAGTGCTATAAAGGAAGAGCCTGAAGAAGAGATTGAGAATGAACCGCTAGACGAAAACTTATATCGTAGTGTTAGCGAATTGGAATTGTCAGTACGTTCAATCAATTGTCTACAAAATGCAAAGATTGAAACAATAGGAGATCTTGTAAAGAAAAGTGAACAAGAAATGCTCAAAACAAAAAACTTTGGTAGGAAATCACTGAACGAAATAAAAGTAATCTTGACAGAAATGGGTTTTTCATTGGGTACAAACCTGGAAAACTTTGATCCTACGAATAACCCACACATAAACTAGGGCTTAAATACGATGCGACATTTAAAAGCTGGTAACCGTTTAGGAGTTACTACGGCACATCGCCGTGCTATGATGCGAAATATGGTTACATCAATCTTGGAAAATGGCCAGATAACCTGTACTCTTGCCAGGGCAAAAGAGGTACGCAAGCCTTTAGAAAAAATGATAGGTTGGGGAAAGCAAGGTAGCCTTCATGCTCGCCGTCAAGCCTTACGTTTCGTGAAAAGCAAAGAAGCAATGACACAGCTTTTTGAAGAATTAGCAGTGCGCTATAAAGATAGAAAAGGGGGTTATTGCCGGATTATCAAATTAGGTAAGAACAGACTTGGAGACAATTCTGAAATGGCGATTGTACAGTTGCTCGGAAGCAAAGCGGATCAATTAAGTGAACTAAAATTTCAATCAGGAAAAAAGAAAAAAACTAAGAAGAAAGAAAGCTCCGTATTGAAAGAGGTCAGTGAAAAAATCCAAACTGAAAACTCATTTTCTGAAAAAGATGACGAGTCCGTTAAACCTAAAGAAGCAGAATCTAATAAAAATGAAGAAAGAAAAAAGAAAATAGAAACTTCTCAAATTAAGCATGAAACTTCAAAAGAAGAATTTATGACAGAGTCTGTACGTACAAAACAAGAAGTACAGCAAATGCCCAAAGAGAATATTAAAACAGAAACTGTTACAGAAAAGAATATTAAAACAGAAACAGATCCGGAAGAGAATATTAAAACAAAAACAGTCTCGGAAGAACAACTTACTGCTGATAAAAAAAAGGAATCTATTACAACTGAAACTGATTCCTCAGGGACTGATCCTATAGAAGTACAAAAAGATTCTGAAGAAATGCGGGAAGAAACCGAAAACTCCTCAGATAAAGTGATTATTAAAAAAAATGACTCTGAAACAAAAAAGCAAAACTGACTTTCAAATAACCCCTCCTTTTAAGGACTCCTTTTCTAAAGGAACCATTTTTACCCCTACCAAATTTTACTTTTAAAAATAATTGTTCGTGATGACAAATCCTGTAGCTAAATCTGTTTCAATTTCGCACGAAAAGAAGAGAATTTATTTGGAAACATTGGGTTGTTCCAAAAACCAAGTTGATTCAGAAATCATGATTGCCAGTCTACAAAATAACGGATTTGAAATTACAAAAACACCAGATTCAGCAGAAGTAATAATTGTCAACACCTGCGCTTTTCTTACGGAGGCTAGTGAAGAGTCTATCAACAGGATTCTTGACCTTAGTGATTTAAAAAGCACTGGCAAATGTGAAAAACTTGTCGCAACTGGTTGTTTGACTCAACGTTACTTTGATAGTCTTGCAGAACAAATTCCAGAACTTGACGGACTACTCGGTTCAAATGGCTTTGAACAAATTCCAAAACTTGTGAATTCAATGTATGAGGGTGAGGGTAGAGGTAGAGTACAAATTAATCTGAAACAAAAACCACACTACAAGCAATTTGAAAAACAGGACCGCATTCAAACTACACCTCGTCATTATGCATACGTAAAAGTTGCAGAAGGTTGCTCTAACATGTGTTCTTTTTGCAACATCCCTGTGCTAAGAGGGAATTTTAGTAGCCGTTCAATAAACTCTATTGTAAATGAAGTTAAAAATCTTATAGAAAAAGGAGTTAAAGAAATTAATTTGATTTCGCAAGACACCTCATCATACGGTGCAGATTTCAAGAATATTGTTGGACTGGCAACACTTTTAAAAAACATCAGTAAAATAGAGGGTGATTTCTGGATACGCCTTTTTTACTGCTACCCCAATACCTTTACTGAGGAAGTAATGGAAGTGATTGCGAGTGATAGAAGATTTTGCAAGTATCTTGATATGCCTTTTCAACACATTAATAATCAAGTCCTGAAAGCAATGAACAGAAAAATAAACCGTGTTCAAATAGAAAACAAAATACTTGATGTTCAAAAATATCTTCCAGATTTGGCTTGGCGCACCACTTTTATAGTTGGTTTCCCTACTGAAACAAATGAACATTTCCATGAATTACTTGAATTTGTTTCTGCAGGACATTTTCAACACGTAGGAGTATTTTCGTACTCCCATGAGGATAATATCCGATCAGCGAAATGGGGAGACCCTGTTCCAAATTCTCTCAAGCACGAACGACGTAATCAATTGATGGAAGCACAACAAAAAGTCAGCAGGAAAAAGAATAAAAGCTGGATTGGCAAACAATTGAAAGTCCTTGTAGATGGTCTTAGTGAAGAAAGTGACTTGTTGCTTCAAGGACGAAGTGAATTTCAAGGCCCTGAAGTTGATGGTATTGTTTATATTAACGAAGGTGAAGCTCGCCCTGGAACATTCCATTCAGTTGAAATTTCGGAAGTTTACGACTATGATTTAGTTGGTAGAATTGTTTAATTTAGTATAGTCTGCGTTTTTATTTTAGTACTAAGTGAAACAAAACCTTTGCAAATTCAGAAATCTAAATTTACATGTCAGGACACAGCAAATGGAGTACCATCAAGCATCGTAAAGCTGCTCAGGATGCAAAACGTGGTAAAGCTTTCACAAAAATAATAAAAGAACTAACTATATCTGCCAAAATCGGTGGCAGCGATATTGATGCCAACCCACGATTACGTACAGCAGTCGCTAATGCGAAAAGCCAAAGCATGCCAAAAGATAATATTGATAGGGCTATTAAAAAAGGAGCAGGAGAATTAGATGGAGCAATTTTTGAAGAAATTATTTATGAAGGGTATGGACCACACAATGTTGCAATTATCGTAGAAGTAATGACGGATAATCGTAATAGAACAATTGCATCAGTACGACATGCTTTCAGCAAATGCAATGGGAATTTGGGATCAACTAATTCTGTTCAGTACATGTTTGACCGACAAGGTTCTATTTTCGTTGACAACTCTGTTATTGACGAAGACCGACTCACTGAATTAATTTTGGAAGCCGGGGCAGAAGATCTAAATACAGAAAATCCAGATGTATTTCAGATTATTACTGCTCCTGTAGATTTTGATACTGTTCGATCATACTTGGAAGAGAAAGAGGTCCCAATGTTGAATGCTGAGGTAATTTGGATTCCTCAAAACCGCATAGAAATTGATAATTTTAAAAAAGCTGAACAAGTAATAAAGCTGATTGATTTATTGGAAGATGATGATGATGTAAAAAGTGTGCATTCCAATTTTGACATCAGCGAAGACGTTATAGCAGAACTTGGTTGAAACACAGAGAATTTTAGGTATAGATCCAGGGAGCAGGAAAACTGGTTATGGCCTAATTGAAAATACGGGAAACCATTCCCAGTACATAGCTAGCGGCTGTATCCGACTGAACGTAAAACACTCACTTTCAGATCGTTTGTCAATGCTCTCCAGAGAACTGGAAAATTTGATAGAAAAATTTATACCGGATTGTGGCGTTGTAGAAAAAATATTTTTTGCAAAGAATGCTCAGTCAGCACTCACTTTAGGCCATGCACGAGGTGTTATATTATTGAAATTTTCTGAACGCAATTTACCCATCTATGAATATCAAACTCTGAAAATTAAACAAACTTTAGTCGGTGTGGGCAGGGCTGACAAAAATCAAGTAGAACATATGGTCAAAATTCTGTTGAACCTACAAAAATCACTTCAAGAAGATGAGGCAGATGCACTTGCTGCTGCAATTACGCATGCTCATTTGAGGCTCTCGCTTAAACAATCACTTTAGTTATATTAGTAACCACAGACAGGACATTTTTTTCACTAACTTGCCACATGATTGCCTACCTTGAAGGACAAATTCTCCGTTTAGATACAAATTTAATCGTTCTTAAAACATCTGATGGCGTAGGTTACGCAGTTCATGTATCTCAACAATTTGCAGTTAAAGCTTCTCCTCAAGATTTTGTATCTCTCCACATTTTTACAAATGTCAGAGAAGACGATATTTCCTTGTATGGCTTTCAAAAATTAGAAGAAAAAGAATTGTTTGAAATGCTTATCAAAACTTCAGGTGTAGGACCAAAGTTGGGATTAGCGGTTCTTTCAGTACTTTCTCCACGTCAGTTGGTAGATGCAGTTCATCAAAATAGCAAAGAAAGTTTTAGCCAGGTTCCTGGAATAGGTAAAAAGACTGCAGTAAAGTTGTGTTTGGATTTGAAAGATCAATTGAAGCGGCATCCAATTTCAGGGCTTGAATCAGTACTTGCTGGCAGCTCAAAAAAAGGATTAATACTCTCAGGAGAAGAAATTGATGGGGTTTTTTCTGCATTAAAAAACCTTGGCTATACTGAAAAGGAAATCCTACCAGTTCTTCGAGAAACTGCCAGTTCAGATTTGCCGTTTGAAGGCAAACTGAAAAAAGCTCTTTCTTTATTGGCTCCTTTGCGTTAAAACATAGTATCTAAAAAATATGTCTTCTGGAGAAAAACATGGCAAATCTGAACAAAGTAATGTTGATTGGACGATTAGGACAGGATCCCGAAATCCGTTACACACAATCCGGGAGTGCCGTAGCAAATACAACCATTGCAACTAACGATTATTGGACAGACAAACAAGGCGAAAAACAAGAACGAACAGAATGGCACAGTCTCGTGTTGTGGGGAAGACTTGCTGATTTGGCACAGTCCTACTTGAAGAAAGGATCACAAGTCTACGTTGAAGGCCGTCTACAAACTAGAGACTGGGAAGATCAACAAGGTCAAAAACACTACAAAACAGAGGTTGTAGTCACAAACATGCAGTTTTTAGATTCAAAAAATTTGGAAGGAGGAATTACTCAGGAAGGAGGCCCTTCAAATTATTCGGCATCTTCTAAATCAACACAGGATTTTACATCTCCATCCGATTCTGAAAAAGTTGAGGAAACACCTCATGATGGAGGTTTCATCAAAGATGATATCCCTTTTTAGATTTTACATATCATTGTAAATAACTAATATAATTAATGATGTATCCCAATGAAGTAACGGATTGAAAAGTCTCTATTTTTATAAAGATTTTGATTTCAACGAAATTTCAAATAATATTCAGACAAAAATTAATTAAACGCAATGTCCCTGTACACAAATAAAACTTCTTGACAAAAGAAACTAGCCAAATAGTTCAAGAAGTTTCCAATTGAATACATCAACCATTTTTACAATTTTTGAGAGAACTAATCTGGTTCTTTCTAGAAAGCGGCCTGTTTTTAAAGTTAAAAAACATATGATTTCAATGATTAAACTGGATGATATTAATGCTGAGGTAACTAAAAAAAATATCAAACATCTTCACTTGAGGGTATGTCCTCCTAACGGAATCGTGCGAGTTTCTGCCCCAATCCGAATGGATCATAAAAAAATTCTTGTTTTCGCTCTCTCCAAACTTGATTGGATCAGGAAACAACAACAAAGAATACACAATCAGGCGTCCGAAGATCAAAACAAATATATAAATCAGGAAATTCACTATTTTAGAGGTCATGGCTATCAATTAAA
>CAZOTX010000065.1:0-6913 GCA_964582835.1 uncultured Pseudomonadota bacterium
TGTTTGCATTGCGGATGCGAGTTAATAAATCCGCAATTGGGTCACTCATTGACATAACATTATCTTTTATTGTTTTTTACCAACTTGCTTTTGTCACACCGGGCAATAGCCCAGCGTTGGCATTTTTTCGAAAACAAATTCTGCACATGCCGAACTTTCTCAAATATCCACGCGGACGTCCGCAATACGTACACCTATTGTATTGGCGGACTTTAAATTTCTGAGTGCGCTCGCTTTTTGCGGTTATTGATTTTTTTGCCATTTAACCTATTTTCTGAAGGGGAATCCCAAGTCTTCCATCATTGCAAGACTCTCCTTATCTGTATTCGCACTGGTTACTATAGATATATTCATTCCTCGAATATTATCTACACTATCGATTTCAATTTCAGGAAAAATTAGTTGTTCTTTAATGCCCATGGTGTAATTCCCATCTCCATCAAAAGCTTTCGATGAAATCCCTCTAAAATCACGAATACGGGGCATAGCAATATGAAGTAATTTATCAAGAAAAGTCCACATTTTTTCATTACGCAAAGTGACCATGCACCCAATCGGCATACCTTCTCGTAGCTTAAACCCTGCAATTGAATGTTTTGCTCTGGTAACTACAGGTTTTTGTCCTGAAATCAGGGCCAGCTGTTTGCTAGCCTCCTCTACTGCTTTGGGGTTCTGAACAGCTTCACCAAGCCCCATGTTAAGTGTTACTTTGTTGATAGTAGGAATTTTGTGCTTGTTCTTATATTTAAACTTCTCTTGAAGTAACGGCACAACTTTCGAATTATAGGTTTCTAAAAGGTGACTCTCAGACATTATCCTATTACCTCTCCAGATTTTACACAGACTCTATTTTTTACGCCAACTTTACTTGTCTGCATTTTCACACGTACACCTCTTTCCAAAGTAGGGTTGTAAAGTTGCACGTTTGAATAATGAACCGGTGCTTCGATTTTGATCAATCCGCCCTGCTGATTTGTTGCATTGGGTTTTGTGTGACGAGTGACCATATTTACACCTTCAACAAGTATACGTTCCCGCTTCCAATCTACAGTAATTACGCGTCCTGTTTGCCCCTTATCTTTTCCAGATGTAACTATCACAGTGTCTTCACGGCGAATTGTTGCTCTTCTTTTTTTACGTTGCTTAGTTTTTTTCATTATTTTAGGACTATTACAATACTTCAGGTGCAAGTGACAGTATCCGCATAAATTTACCTGCGCGAAGCTCTCGGGCTACAGGTCCGAAAATTCGTGTACCTACTGGTTCTCTTTTCCCATCAACTATAACAGCAGAATTTGTATCGAATTTTATATAACTTCCATCCGGTCTACGAAACTCTTTTTTGGTGCGAACTACAACGGCTTTCACAACATCTCCGGATTTTACTTTGGAATTAGGTTGGCATTCCTTTATTGATGCAACAATGATATCCCCGACACTTGCATAACGTCTCTTTGATCCACCAAGGACTTTAATACACATCAGCCTTTTTGCTCCAGAGTTGTCAGCAACTTCTAAGATACTTTGTGTTTGAATCATTTTGACTGTTTAAATAATCGGTAACGTTTCCGTTTGCTCATTGGCCTGCACTCTGCAATATCAACTATGTCGCCTACCTTGCATTCATTCTTCTCATCGTGAGCAATGTATTTTTTAGAGCGTTTGATGGTTTTCTTGTAAAGAGGGTGTTTAACTTTTCTTTCAATCTTTACTACAATGGACTTATCCATCATATTACTAACAACAATTCCACTCTGTATCTTCAATGTGCTCATTTTTATTTTTTTCTCGTTATTTTTTGTTCAATTTTTCAGCTAACACAGTATTCAGGCGAGCAATATTGCGTCGAGTTTCCTTTATCAAATTGAAATCAGCCAATTGCCGGGAAACATGTCCACAACGCAATCTTAAATATTCCTCTTTAAGATTGAGTAATTTGGCTTCCAATTCATTGACAGGTAATGTTTTTAATTCAGACGCAATCATATTGTAGCTGCTCTTCTGATGATTTTTGTATTTATTGATAATTTATAAGCTGCGAGTCGTAAGGCTTCAGTTGCTATCTCTTCAGAAACACCGTCAATTTCGTAAAGCACACGGCCCGGATGAACTGTGGCAACCCAAGTCTCAACAGCTCCCTTTCCTTTACCCATTCTTGTTTCTGCAGGTCGTTTAGTAATCGGTTTGTCAGGAAAAACCCGAATCCAAGTTTTTCCACCACGTTTTAACGTCCGAGTTATCACTCTGCGTGCAGCTTCAATTTGTCGTGTTGTCACGTATCCTCTTCCGGTTGCTTGCAGTGCAATGGAGCCAAAATTAATTTTGTTTCCAGTTTGTGCATCGCCCTGCATTCTACCTCGCATCTGCTTGCGAAATTTTGACTTTTTTGGCATTAACATATCTTAAATCCTTAATTGAAAGACCTTCTTCCACGTGATTTACCATAATTTTCCCCACGGTATACCCAAACTTTTACTCCTATAATTCCATATGTCGTATTTGCTTCAGCGACGCCATAGTCAATATCCACACGTAAAGTGTGTAAACGTACTTGTCCTTCTCTTACCCATTCTGATCTGGCTATCTCAGCTCCGTTCAAACGTCCACCGACCATTACTTTGCAACCAGCTATATTCATCCGCATTGCGGCCTGTATTGACCGTTTGACAGCTCTTCTATATGCAATTCGTCGTTCCAATTGGCTAGCAATATTTTCCGCAATCAGTGTTGCATCAATTTCTGGTCGTTTAATTTCCTTTATATTAATTGTCACATCATGAAAATTGTGCTTGCTAAGTTCGTTTTTTAATCGCTCAACCTCATCACCCTTTCGTCCAATAATAATTCCCGGGCGTGCTGAAAAAATATTTACTTTGGTTTTTTTTGCTGTACGTTCAACCTCGATCTTAGAAATTGCTGCATGCTTTAAACGCTTCTTTACAAACTTTTGAATGTCTAAATCTTGCCTTAACTGGGTTGCATAATCTTTTTCCGCAAACCACTTTGAGTTCCATGTTCTGGAAATGCCCAGTCTTAGTCCTATTGGATTAGCTTTCTGCCCCACAGTTATCCTTGAAAAACGTGAATTCCCTTCAAACTAGGGAAATTTTTTTAAACTATTCGCCAACTTCCAGTGTAATATGACTAGAGCGTTTTTTAATTTTAGATGCGCGGCCCATTGCTCTGGGACGGAACCTTTTAAGCGATTTCGCTTCATTAACGTAAGCTGTAATTACTCGGTAGTTGTCTACATCGGCATCTGGATGATGATGTCCGGCATTTGCAATAGCTGACTGCAAAACTTTCATAATCGGATCAGCGGCTCTGTTTCGAAGTGTGCTTAATTGCGCCATGGCCCGGACAACATTCCTGCCTCTTATCAAATCTACAACTAAACGGGCTTTTCTCGGTGCCACTCTTACATTTCTTGCTGTTGCTAAAGCAGTCATTATCGTCTAACCCTTTTATCACTCTTTCCTATATGACCTCGAAATGTCCGAGTTGGTGCAAATTCACCCAATTTATAACCGACCATATCTTCTGTAATAAATACTGGAATAAACTTGTTGCCATTATGTACAGCGATATTTGTTCCTATAAAATCAGGCAAAATTACAGATCTTCGGGACCATGTTTTTATCAAACGTCTGTCGTTGTTTTCTTTAGCTGCAACAATTTTTTTTTCAAGATGAGCATCTACAAACGGTCCTTTTTTTAGAGATCTTGGCATTTTTTATTTCCTCTTTTTTAGAATAAATTTGTCTGTATCCTTACGATTCCTGGTTTTTGCCCCTTTCGTGGGCTTACCCCATGGAGTTACCGGATGTCTGCCCCCCGAAGTTTTTCCCTCCCCTCCACCATGTGGATGGTCAACTGGATTCATAACAACACCACGAACAGTAGGACGACGACCTAGCCAACGATTCCGACCTGCTTTACCTTTATTAATATTCATATGCTCTGCATTACCTACAGTTCCAACAGTTGCCATGCACTCTATCCTAACTTTTCTGATTTCTCCAGAGCGAAGTTTGAGTTGAGCGTAATCCTCTCCCTTTGCCATCAATTGAATTGCTGCCCCGGCACTTCTTCCTAACTGCGCTCCCTTTCCTGGCCTCAATTCAATGCAGTGAAGCATAGTTCCAACAGGAATTTTTTTCAGCGGTAGGGCGTTACCTGTCTTAATGTCAACATTTTCACCAGAAAAAATAATATCTCCAATTTTTAAACCGTAAGGCGTCAAAATATAGCGTTTTTCTCCATCTGCATAGTTTAACAAACTAATTCTTGCACTCCGGTTCGGGTCATATTCAATGCTGGCAACTTTTGCTGGAACTTCCTGTTTGTTTCGTGAAAAGTCGATTATTCGGTATCTGCGTTTGTGTCCGCCACCTCTATGCCTGACCGTAATTCGACCATTATTGTTTCTTCCCCCCTTTTTTTTTAATGGCGCCAAAAGACTTTTTTCCGGTGTGGATGCCGATATCTCCTCAAACACAAAACCACTCATTCCGCGTCTTCCCGGAGATGTGGGTTTGTGGAATTTAATTCCCATAATTTTTTCCCATAAGTTTACGCACCTTCAAAATATTCGATAGTATCTCCCTCTTTAAGAGTTACTAATGCTTTTTTCCAGCTGGACCTTAGTCCTTGGTATCGTCCAAGGCGTTTTTTCTTTCCTCGTACATTCATCGTTCTTACTTTCAGCACTTTGACTTTAAAAGATTTTTCAATACTTTCCTTAATCTGAATTTTATTTGCTCTCTGGTCAACTTGAAAAGCAAACTGATTAGCCTCCTCTTTCAGTGACAATGTTTTTTCTGACATTTGCGGTGCTCTGATTACATCAAAAATATTCATTTCCCCAATCTTTCCTTGTATGCCTCAAGAGCATTTTTTATGAAAACCACTTTTGTGTATTTCATCATCTCATATACATTAAGACTTCGAAAACTCAGAACATGTACGTTTTGAAGATTCCTTGATGCAAGTCTCAAATTTTCAGACACGTCATCTGCTACGATTAAAACTTTTTCCGGAAGTTCAAGTTTGGTTAGTATTGCCTTTAAATTTTTGGTTTTATTATCAGTTAGGTTGAGGTTATCAAGTACTAGGACCCCGTCCTGTCGAACTTTCTCCGCAAAAACTGAACGTGAAGCTAGGCGTTTAGTTTTCTTGTTTAATCTAAAAGAGTGGCTGCGCATTTTGGGACCGAATATCGTACCACCGTGGCGACGAATTGGGGATCTTGCACTACCTGCTCTTGAACTGCCCGTACCTTTTTGTCTATACAACTTTCTGGTACTGTATGAGACTTCCGCACGGTTCTTTGTCGCATGTGTACCTTGTTGATTTGAAGCCAAAAATTGGCGTACAACTTCTGAGACAACTTTCCTGTGAAATGGGGTTTCAAGAATAGTATTGTCAATTTCTATTTCTCCGGCAGCTTTCTTACCTTCGTCAACAGTTTTTAATTTTGCCATGTAAATACTTCCTAAGACTTTATCCTTCTTGCTTTATAGCGATGTCAACTCCAGCTGAAATGTCTAGGCGCATCAAAGCATCCATAGTCTGTGGTGTTGTTTCCAAAATATATAAAAGACGCTTGTGGGTACGAATCTCAAACTGTTCTCTTGATTTTTTGTCAACATGTGGGGAACGTAAAACTGTATAACTGTTCTTTCTAGTTGGGAGCGGAATAGGGCCTACGATTTCAGCTCCGGTTCGCTTAACTGTGTGAACGATTTCTCCTATTGTTTTATCAAGAAGTTTCTCGTCGTACGCCTTGAAACGTACTTTTATTTTTTGTTCCATCAAACCACTGGGTTAAATTATTCAATAACTTCGGTGACGACTCCAGAACCAATAGTTCGTCCGCCTTCCCGAATGGCAAAACGGACTTCTTTTTCCATCGCAATAGGACAAATTAGTTCAATGCTGACTTCCACATTATCACCAGGCATTACCATTTCAACTCCGCTTGGCAGAGTCACGACTCCCGTTACGTCGGTTGTTCGGAAATAAAACTGCGGTCGGTAGTTTGTAAAAAATGGAGTGTGTCTTCCTCCTTCATCTTTATCTAGGACATAAACCTGGCCTTTGAACTTTGTGTGTGGTGTAATTGAGCCGGGCTTACAAATGACTTGTCCTCGCTCAATATCTTCACGTTTTACGCCTCTCAACAAGATTCCTACGTTGTCTCCAGCTTGTCCTTGGTCAAGTGATTTTCGGAACATTTCCACACCAGTAACAGTTGTGGTTTGAGTGTCACGTATTCCCGTAATTTCAATTTCTTCGCCGACTTTAACTATTCCTCTTTCAATTTGCCCTGTGGCTACTGTCCCTCGTCCGGAAATAGTAAATACGTCTTCAACCGACATCAAGAGATCCTTGTCTAAGTCACGTACTGGTTCTGGAATATAACTATCAACTGCAGCCATCAACTCCTTAATACTTTCATATGTTGGGTCATTTGAATCGGTAGCAGAACAGTCCATAACTGCCAAAGCTGAACCCTTGATAATAGGAGTATCATTTCCTGGAAAATCATAGGAATCAAGCAATTCACGAACTTCCATTTCAACCAGTTCAAGTAGTTCCTCATCGTCGACTTGATCAACTTTATTCAAGAACACTACAAGATGAGGGACATTGACCTGACGGGCCAACAAAATATGTTCTCGTGTCTGAGGCATCGGTCCATCAGCAGCGGACACAACAAGTATAGCTCCGTCCATCTGTGCTGCACCAGTAATCATGTTTTTGACATAATCGGCATGACCTGGACAGTCTACGTGAGCATAATGTCTGTTTGCAGATTCATACTCAATGTGAGAAGTAGCAATGGTGATCCCACGTTCTTTTTCCTCTGGTGCACCGTCAATCTCATCAAAGCCTTTTGCTTCAGCTAATC